>JAJDOI010000220.1 GCA_022340245.1 Thiogranum sp. | reverse complement strand
GCGGCGCGAAGCGCTGGTTGAGGCGGATTTCCTCGGCGCAGTAATGGCGGCGTTTTTCCAGGGTGGAAAAATCCAGAAAGCCGAAATCGACCGGCTTCTTGACCTTGTAGGCGAACTCGCCGGTGAGCAGAACCCAGGCGCAATGGGTTTCGACCAGGCGAATCGTCTCTGTCGGGTGGTCGTAGGCGCCGGGGCGGAGCAGACCGGTAATCAGCGGATTGTTCTGCATATCGGGCATTCACGGCCGGTGTGGCCGGACTATCGCTGCATCGTAGCGTGCGGGACCCATTATAGGGGGGAAACCGGGCGACCGGGGGGGATCGCCTGCCCGACCGGCTGGAAATGGCGGGTGGCTTGATCCAGCTCAAACCGGCAGCGGCCCGCAACGGAGTAAGCTGCGTACCTGCTGCCGAGCCCCGCATTGTCGCCGAACAGGCAATACCCGCAGGTTCGCCCGGATTCCCGCAGGTTGGGCTGCACTCGTAGGTTGGGCTTCGCTGGCGCTCAGCCCAACCTACGGGCTACGGGGCTTTGCCGCCATTGCGAGGCTCAACAACATTCGCAAAGAGGATTCGCGCGTGAGTCAGCGTAATTTCGATATGCGCCTGCGCTGCAGGTACGAAGGCAACGACAACAAGGTGTCCCGGCTAGAGGTGGAGCGCCTGGTCGACGGTGAGTGGCAGGCGCTGGATCTGGGGATCATGTCGGCCGGCTTTGACATATTCGTCTACTCTGTCCTGACTTGCCAGCACATGTATTTTCGCGTCAATTGTGCCGAGCGTGGCCTGGTGCTCGATTCGGCCGAGGGCAGTGTGCGTATCGGCACCGATGCGGACTGGAAAATCGACACGCTGGTTGTGAATTTTGCCGGCGGGCTCAGCAGCGGCACCCCTCGCCCCGAGGATATCGACTACATCGTGGCGCGGATGAAGCAGTGCCCGGTATCGCGCAATCTGCGTGAAGTGCCCGGTGCACAGTCATCGATTGAACTGAGCAGCTGAGCGGCCGCACGTCGCGTCGGCGGTCGCCCTTTGTGTGCGGCTTGTTCGATGGTTTCCAGTATGTTGCGCCCATCCCGTTGAGACTTGCCGGCGGACTGCTTTTGACCGGGTCCCGTTGGGGGCAGCCAGGGGTGCTCTTCTCTCCCGGTAGGCCACGATCCGGCAATTCAGCCGAAATCTCCAGCCCGGCACAATCGCCAAACCCGCACCCGTAGGTTGGGCTGAGCGCACGCGAAGCCCAACTGGCCCAGGCTGCCAAGGTCAGCACGCAACACACCTGGGCCGCTCTCCCGCCATGCTCGCTACGATTGCCTAAATCCGACAGACTCCCGGGCGCCCGGCGCCTCTGCGGAGCTCGTCCGCGCTATTGGCGCTGCTGCAGCCGCTCCTGCATCTGCTGCATCATGTCCTGAAGATTCGGCACCTGGCGCATCATCTGCCCGGTATTCTGCATTTGGTAACCCGCCGGTATGGCAAATGCGTTGGGCGGCAGCCTGGCGTTTTTTTCGATGCGAACGACTTCACTGACCAGCTGGCCGTCTCCCGTGGTGACGCGTAACGGCACGCCGATATCCTCGGCGTGATCCGAAAAGCGTGTGGCGGCGCGTTGACAGGGATCGATGTTGGGGCTGAATGCCATCATCATGGCATCGGCTCGCGCCGCCATGCGCTGCATCATTTCAAAGGCTTCCTGCAGTCCGCTGTCTTTCAGCGCCTGCTCCGAAGCCATTACCTGGCCGCAGGCCTTGCCGTCGGCCGAGTAGCGGTATTGCGTGGTCGTATAACCGGCGATGCGCGGACCGCTGCCTTGCTTCTTGAATGCCACGTTTACCGGCTTGCCGCTGCCGGCGGGGGGTGCATTCTTCAGCATCGAACTCATATCCAGCACCTGGTGTTTTTCCGGCATGACCACGAACATGGTTTCCGCCTGACTGTCGACGAGCATGTAGCCGCCGTTGCCGGTATCCATGCGTGAGCGGGCACCGTCCCGGTAGACCTTTGTCTGGCCCTCAGGGGTTTTCACCTCGATGAGCGTGGCCGCCTGGCAGTTGAATGTGACAAGCGCAAGCGCGGTGAGAAAGTTGCGTGTAAACATGCCGGTGTCCTTCGTTTTATATCCGGTGGAGATAAAAGTAATACGTAGGTTGGGCTGAGCGCAGCGAAGCCCAACACAAACGCGGCAGAAACGCCCCTGTCGAGACGTCGGCCAGCCAATGTAGGTTGGGCTGAGTAAAGCGAAGCCCAACATCGGACCGCTAACCGTTGGGCTTCGCTGCGCTCAGCCCAACCTACCTGTTCAGCCCGACCTGTGCGCTTGATTCGCAGCCTGGTTGGTTTGCAAAGCGTAGCAGTCGCCGCCGATATTGTCAGCTTTGTTTCGCGGCACGGGTTTACTGTTCTGCAAAGTGCCATGCTAGAGTGATATACAAGGCGCTCAGCGAAGGAGACTGTCATGACGTTCGACATCATCAACCCCGCAACCGGCAAGAAAATAAACAGTTTCGAGGAGATGCCGGCTGACACGGTCCGGGAGGTGCTGGAAAAATGTGCCTCGGCCCAGCGCGTCTGGGCAAAAACCCCGTTTGCCGAGCGGGCACAGTTGATGCAGTCGGCTGCCGGTCAGTTGCGCGCGAACAAGGAGGCCTATGCGCGGGTGATGGTCGACGAGATGGGAAAGATATATGCGCAGGGGGTCGCCGAGGTTGAGAAGTGCGCCTGGGCCTGTGACTATTACGCAGAGAATGCCGAACGTTTCCTCGCTTCCGAGGATGTCGCGACCGATGCCGGGCACAGTTTCGTTACCTACAAGCCGCTGGGTGTGGTGCTGGCGGTCATGCCCTGGAACTTTCCGCTGTGGCAGGTGTTTCGTTTCGCCGTGCCGGCGCTGATGGCGGGCAACGGCGCGCTCCTCAAGCATGCGCCGAATGTGTTCGGTTGCTCGCTGCTGATAGAGAAGATATTCCGGGAGGCGGGCTTTCCGGAAAACCTGTTCCGGTCACTGCTTATCGACATCCCGCAAACCACCGCCGTGATACACAACCCGCTGGTGGCGGCGGTCTCCATTACCTCCAGCGTCAATGCCGGCCGCGCAGTGGCCAGTGAGGCAGGTAAGGTGCTGAAGAAATGCGTGCTCGAGCTGGGCGGATCGGACCCGTTTATCGTGCTCGAAGACGCCGACATCGACAAGGCGGTGGAAGTCGGCGTCGTGGCCCGTTTTCAGAACAGCGGCCAGAGTTGCATCGCCGCCAAACGCTTTATTGTCGTCGATGCCGTTTATGACGAGTTCGAAAGCAAATTTGTCGACGCGGTCAAGGCGCTGAGCGTGGGCGATCCCGCGCAAGAGGGTGTTTATGTAGGCCCGCTTGCGCGTGTCGACCTGCGCGACGGGCTGCACGAGCAGGTGCGGCGCAGCGTGGAAGCAGGTGCGCGCCTGCTGACCGGTGGTGTGGTACCCGAGGGGCCGGGCGCCTTCTATCCTCCCACTGTGCTCGTCGGCGTCCGGGAAGGTATGGCGGCCTGGTCGGAAGAGTTGTTTGGCCCGGTGGCAACCCTGATTCGTGTCAGCGACGAGCACGAGGCGATCCGGGTCGCCAATGCTACCGACTTCGGCCTGGGAGGTGCCGTGTGGACGCGGGACCTGGCGCGCGGTGAGCGCATTGCCGCCGACGAGATCCAGTCCGGCGCGGCGTTCGTCAACGATATGTCCAAGTCCGATCCGCGCATGCCGTTCGGCGGCATCCGCAATTCGGGTTATGGCCGGGAGCTGTCGATCCACGGCATCCGCGAATTCGTCAACGTGCACACCGTATGGGTGACCGGGACCTAGGCGAATTTCGGGCGCGGGGGTATCGCTCGCCGCGGGCTGGCAAGGGACGTAGGGACGTAGGTTGGGCAGAGCGCAGCGAAGCCCAACAAAAAACCCGGCAAAAAAAGAGCTATATCGGGCCATAGGCCAGTCAATGTAGGTTGGGCTTCGCTTTGCTCAGCCCAACCTACGGATTTGATCGGCTTCCAGCTGTACGCGCCGACGCCCGATTTGCATGCGGAATGAGAATCATTATACTTTATTTCCGTTTCCCTGCTTGAGCCGTCGTCCCATGCCACGCCTTTCAGCCATCCTGGCCCTGTTTCTTGTCACCAGCCTGGCGCGTGCCGGTGATATTCAGCAGCTGCTGCAACTCATCGACTATGTCGGTGTTGATTACGGCGAAGCGGTGGCCGATGGCGCGGTGGTCAATGCGGGCGAATACGCTGAAATGCAGGATTTCGCCGCCGGCATCGTGCAGCAGTCGCGCGATCTGCCCGACAACGCGGCCCGGGCACGGGTACAGCAGCAGGCCGACGAGCTGGCCCGGCAGGTCGCCGCCAGGGCCTCGCCCCAGCGCATCAGCGCGCTGACCACCGCAATGCGCCTGGCGGTCGTCGACGGCTACAAGGTGACGGTCATTCCGCGCAAGCTGCCGGACCTGGCGCGCGCGGCGTCGCTGTACTCGGACCAGTGCGCCGGCTGTCACGGGGCCGAAGGCGATGGCAAGGGCCCGCTGGCAAAGGGTATGCAGCCGCCGCCAATCGATTTCCGCGATCAACAGCGCTACGCGCAGCGCACGCTTTACGGCCTGTATAACACCATCAGCCAGGGTGTTGCCGACACGCCGATGAAGTCCTATCACGAGCTGTCCGTGCAAGACCGCTGGGGGCTGGCTTTTTATGTCGGCGGTTTCGCGGCCGACAAGGTCACCCCGGCCGAGGCCGGGGCGTTGCTGGCCGATCCGGCACTTGCGCCGCTGCTGCACGTGCAGAAACTGACCGTGACGACGCCCTCCGGGGCCCGCACCGAATTCGGCGATGCCGGCGCCCGGCTGATGGCTTACCTGCGCACCCATCCGCAGCCCCTGTTCAGTACACAATCGCCGCTGCAGTTTTCCCGGCACCGGCTCGACGACGTTGTGGCGGCCTATGGCCGGGGCGACCGGCAGCGCGCCTACCAGCTCGCGGTCGAGGCTTATCTGGAAGGCTTCGAGCTGGTCGAGCAGGGGCTCAACGCGGTGGACGCAAACCTGCGCGTCAATATCGAAGGCGCCATGACCGGTCTGCGCAGCCGGATTCGCGAGGGCGTGCCCCAGGCGGACCTCGAGGCCGAGGTGGTGCATATCAAGGGTATGCTGGATATCGCCGCAAGCCGCCTGGACAGCCTCAGTCTGTCCGGTGCAGCGGCCTTTACCAGCGCCTTTTTCATCCTGGTGCGCGAGGGCCTCGAAGCCCTGCTGGTGGTTGCGGCGCTGGCGGCCTTCCTGGTCAAGACCGAGCACCGCAACAGCATGCGTTATCTGCACTTCGGCTGGATCGGTGCCCTGGCGGTGGGGTTTCTCACCTGGCTGGCATCGGTGTACCTGATCGAAATCAGCGGTGCCAGCCGCGAGATCACCGAAGGCGTGGCCGCCCTGCTGGCCACCACGGTGTTGTTCTATGTCGGCTTCTGGCTGCACGACAAGACCAGCGCCGCGCAGTGGAAGCGGTTTATCGAAACCAATGTGCGCCGGGCGCTCGGCACCGGCACGCTGTGGGGGCTGGCCGGCCTGTCTTTCATCGCCGTCTACCGCGAGGTGTTCGAGACCATTCTGTTCTACCAGGCACTGTGGGTGCAGACCGACAGCGCGGGCAAGACCATGGTGCTCAGTGGCTTCGGCGCCGGTGTGGCAGTACTGACCGTGCTGGCCTGGGTGATCATGCGCTACAGTGCGCGCCTGCCGCTGCGGCAGTTCTTCAGCTTTACCGGCATACTGATGTTTGTGCTGGCGGTGGTGTTCGCCGGCAAGGGGGTGGCGGCCTTGCAGGAGGCGGGCTACATTCCTGTCAACCCGGTACATTTCCCGCGCATCGACCTGCTGGGCATCTACCCCAACCTGCAGGGCCTGATGCTGCAGCTGGCGTTGCTGCTGCTGGCACTGTTCCTCTGGTACGGCCTGCCGCGCAAGCGGCGTACGACGGTATCCTGATATGAGAGCTTTATTGATTGTCGCCCACGGCAGCCGGCGAGCGGTTTCCAACGATGAAGTCCGCGCCCTTTGCAATGCCGTCGCGGCGCGTGATGACGGGCTTTATGACAACGTCACCTGCGCCTTCCTCGAGCTGGCCGAACCCTCCATACCCGCTGGCCTGGAAGCGCTTATCAAGAAGGGTGTGCGGGATATTACCGTGGTGCCCTATTTTCTCTCGGCGGGCCGGCACGTGGCGGAGGATATTCCCGCCGAAGTCGCCAAAGTGGCGGTGCCCGACGGTGTGCATATCCATATCGCGCCCTATGTGGGCCGCTCGGAAGCCATGGCCGACCTGCTGCTGGAACAGGGGCGGAGTACAGCCTGATCCCGTCAACGCGTCGAGCCGGAGGTTGGCGCTGATCGTAGGTTGGGCTGAGCGCAGCGAAGCCCAACATTGTGTCGCGGATCGTCGGGCTTCGCTGCGCTCAACCCAACCTACCACGCGCCGGCGCGAGACTTACACATCCCGTGCCGGGGATTTCAGACCAGGTTGACCGGCTCAGACCGGGCTTGGTTTCAAGCAGGCGTTCGGCTACAGTTTCTTTAGAACAACGAGTGGAGTCGTAATGAGTAATGGACTACCTGTTGCGACCGTGACGCTACTGCCGGAGAGCGGTCGTTGATGGCGACCGCCGAACAGGTCTGAAGCCGACATGTTCCGAAAGTCACCCTCCCGACACAATTTCCTGTACCTGTTCGCGGGCCTGGCTCTGTTCATGACCGTATTGCCGGTGATCGCCGAGTTTAGTCAGGTCGCCAACACGCTGGTCACGGAGCTGTCGCTGACCCTGGTCCTGCTGGTCGGGGTATGGTCGCTCGAGGGTAACCGCTGGATTTTTCGTGCCGGCCTCGCGCTGGTGATTATTACCGTTGTCCTGAGTTTCAGTTATTATTTTCGGCCGCACGTCGGGATTGTTCATGCGGTCAGGGTGCTGAGCGTCGTATTTTTGCTGCTGTCTGCCGTTATTACGTTCCGATCGGTGTTCCTGGCGGGGGAGGTCGATCTGAACAGACTGGCCGGCGCCGCCAGCCTGTACCTCATCATCGCGTTGATCTGGGCGCTGTTGTATTCCCTGTTATATGCCGTGGCCCCCCTGTCCATGTCGGGCCTTCCCGCGCACCCCAGCCAGTGGGACTATCTGTATTTCAGCCTAACCACGCTAACGACACTGGGTTACGGCGATGTGTTGCCGGTGAGTGCAGCTGCGCGGACGCTGGCGGGGGTTGAGGTGGTGCTGGGACAATTTTACCTTACCATACTGGTGGCGGCGCTGGTCGGGATGCATGTGGCGAATCGCGGTGCCGGCAGGCGCTGA
>JAJDOI010000019.1 GCA_022340245.1 Thiogranum sp. | reverse complement strand
CCATGTGCGCCACGGTAATGTCCACCGGCGCACGGCGCGGCGCCATGATCGCCAGCCTGCGCTGCGACCACCCCGACATCGAAACCTTTATCGACGCCAAGCGCAGCGCCGGAGAACTGCAGCATTTCAATCTGTCGGTGCAGGTGACCGACGCCTTTATGCAGGCGGTCGAACGCGACGAACCCTGGGCGCTGGTGTTCCCGGTAGACAGCCTGGAAGACGATGCCGCCGAAGAAACCCTGAGGCGCCAGTGGAGCGGGACGCGCGAGCCCGTTGCCTGCCGCGTGCTGAAACGGCTGCCGGCACGCGCGCTCTGGGAGCGCCTGGTGCGCGCCGCCTACGATACCGCCGAACCCGGCGTATTGTTCATCGATCGCATCAACGCGCTGAACAACCTGGCTTACCGCGAGCAGATCAGCACCACCAACCCCTGCGGCGAGATACCTTTGCCGCCGTACGGGGCCTGCAACCTGGGATCGGTTAACCTCACGCGCTTCGTCGTCGAACCCTTTACGCCCCGGGCGCGGCTGGACATGACGGGTATCCGCGACACCGTGGCCGTCGCGGTCCGCCTGCTGGACAACGTCATCGACTGCTCGCAGTTCCCGCTCCAGGCGCAGGCCGAGCAGGCCCACGGGTCGCGCCGCATCGGGCTGGGTATCACCGGCCTTGGCGACACCCTGATCATGCTGGGCCTGGACTACGCCACGGACACGGCGCGCCGGCAGGCGCGGAACGTCATGCAGACCATATGTCATGCGGCCTACAGCACATCCATCGAGCTGGCCGGGGAGAAGGGCTGTTTTCCCTTTTACGACCGCGACGCCTATGCGCAGGGCGCCTTCATCCGCGCGCTGCCCGACAGCATCCGCGGGGGTATTGCCGAACAGGGTATGCGCAACAGCCACCTCACCGCCATCGCACCCAACGGCACTATCAGCCTGCTCGCGGGCAATGTGTCCAGCGGCATCGAGCCGGTATTCGATTTCCACTACCGGCGCCGCATCCTCAACCGGGCGGGCGACTACGAAACCTTCGACGTGACGGACTATGCTTTCCGCGCCTGGCTGGTGTCGATGCTACAGCAGCCGCTGCCGGAGTATTTCGTCGACGCCCGCTCGCTGCCGCCGCTGGCCCACCTGAAGATGCAGGCGGCCCTGCAGCCCTTTGTCGACAATGCGATATCCAAGACCATCAACATTCCCGAAGACTACAGCTTCGCAGACTTCCGTTCCCTGTACGAAGACGCCTACCGGGAAGGCGTAAAAGGCTGCACCACGTTCCGCCCCACGCCGGTGCGCGGGGGAATCCTGCTGGCCGCGGGAAAGGACCGGGGTGAAGAGGGGGCGCTGAATCCGCACTGCTGCAGTATCGAGCGAGAAGCGGACTAGGCGCAGGGCGCGCTACCCCGGTCCTCGACCAGTTGTCTGAGCCGCAGCGCATCGCGCGGTAGAAACTGGCGTTGCTCTCCACCGCGGAAAGACAGCGGCTGCAGTAGTTCAGCCAGTCTTTGTGTGCGACACCCCGGTAAAAATACTGCTTGCAGCCGGCGTAGCTCCAGCCGCTGGTGCCTATGTAGACCGGCGGGGTGTGCGCACCATCCCCACGGCGCCGGACAGGGGCTAGGAGCCCAGTGGCGCGGGTTGCTGGCTGTTGCTGGCGTGGATCAGCTGCTCAACGGTGTCGGTGTCGAAATCAATGCCGAACTCCACGCCCGGGTTGAGTGAAATTGCGATACCGCTGCCGATGCGCTCCAGAATCCAGCTGAATTCTGTCAACAGGCCACCCTGGTAGGCCGGGAAGTCCGCCAGGAACGGTTTGGCGCGCTCCGGACTGGTGAACAGCACCAGGACATTCTGGCCGTCTTCGCTTTGCAGCGTCAGCGGGTCGGCCTTGGCGGAGCGCTGGAACCCCTGGATGCCCGAGGGCTCGTCCCTGAGCGGCATGAACACCTGCGCGGCGAGTAGTTCCTGCATGAACTGTTCACTGTCCAGTTGGCCCTGCTGGGCGGCAACCAGCTTGGTCTCCAGGTCGTTGTGTGCGGTAAAGTCCTGATCCATTCAATAGCTTCCGGAATGCCCTGTATGCTCGGCCAGTGACTATACCGCGTCCGGACCTGCGGGGAGAAGCGATGGGCGCGGTGAATATCCGCGTACCTGACGCGTATTTAGGGCGCTGACCCGGCTGACAGCCTATTCAAAAAGGCGCTATTCATTGTTACAGTAGCGTGACAAGAATCGACAGATTGGAGGTGACAATGGACTTCGCCAAGACCTTACCGAAATGGCCCGTTATGGGCGTGTTATTAACAGTGTTTTCCCTGGTGGGTTCGGCCCGGGCCGAACCGCCGCCGGGTTACAGCTTTCAGCGTTATGACGACGGCCTGCGCCAGGCCGCGGCCGACAACAAGCGGGTTTTTGTTTATTTCGGACGCTACGGCTGTGGATTCTGCGACAAGACCAACAAAGTGGGATTTGCGGACCCGGCTGTCAAACAGGCCTATTCGAAAAACTACGTACTGGTGTACGTCAATTCGGAAAGCATGGACCGCCTGACCCTGCCCAGCGGCGAGCGTATTACCGAAATGCAGCTGGGTGAACGCATGAACACACTCGGCACCCCGGTTTTCTTTTTCCTCGAGCCCGACGGCAAACAGATCCTCAAGGTTTACGGGTATCAGGACCCCAAGCGACTGCTGACCATGGACAGCTATATCCAGAGCGGCAACTACGATAAAGTCAGCTTTAGCGATTTCAAGCGGTAGAACAATGCACAGACACCCTGCGTTGATAGCCACCGCGCTGGCGGTGGCGAGTACGGCTGTGTTTGCCGACGCTCCGCTGCTGCTGACCGTCACCCACAGTGACGACCCGGCCGATTTCTTCCAGCTGGACTCATCCGGCAGAAAAAACATCGCCGCCAGTGACCGCGAGGTCGGCCTGGTGTGGGATGAAACCCGCAAGGGCCGGACGGCAAGCTACGTGGCCTTCAGGCCGATCGACGGCGACAGCGGCTTCGGCGCCCCGATCAGGCTGGGCGGGGAAGATGCTTTCGACCCGGTCATCGCCCATTGCGGCAAGCGCTACTTTCTGGCCTGGATCGACAATGCCGGGGTTCAGGCGGCCAGCTACGACGCGGGTACCGTGAGCCGGCCACTACCGGTCGCCGCCGGAACCGTCAACGAGTTGAGTATTGCCTGCGCCGGCGACGCCGCGTTGCTCGCCTGGAGCAAGCGGCAGGACCAGGGTTACGCCGTCGAGGCCACCCGTGTCCAGGTTGAAACCGGCCAGCTGAGCCACGCGCCAAGCGTCGCCGTGGCGCCGACGGACAAGTACCGTTTCCAGACCAATCCCGGTGTCGCCTATGCCAAGGGTCGCATTATAGTCACCTGGCACGACCGCAGTTCCGGCACCAATCTGTTGTATGCCACCTCCGGCAAACAGCTGGATAAACTGGACACCCAGGTGCAGATCAATGAACTGATCAAGAAATCCTACGAGTGGGGCAGCGGTTCATCGGCGGTGCGCAACACGCTCGCGGTTGGCGAAAACGAAAGACTGGTGGCGGTCTGGCTGGACAAGCGCGCCAGCCGCGCCGGCTACAAGGTCTACTCGGCGTTCAGCAACGACGGGGGTATCAGCTGGGGCGACAACTACAACATCGTCGACGAGTGGGGCACCATCGTTCCCCAATGGACGCCCGCAGTCGCCTCGAACGGGCACGACAAACTGCTGGCGGTCTGGATGGATGCCCGGGAGGATGAAAAAACCATCTGGATGTCGGAACTCAACGGCATGAGCTGGAGCAATAATACGTCCCTGTCCGGTGATGTCGAAGAGGCACACAGCCCGGTCATTGCCTACAGCCCCAACGGCACCCTGCACGCTGCCTGGATCGAAAAGGATTCCAACGGCAGCCGCATCCGCTACTAC
>JAJDOI010000204.1 GCA_022340245.1 Thiogranum sp. | reverse complement strand
ACCTGCTTGCCGTTCAGTACATAGCGCAGCTCGTAGTCGCCGGGTGTCTCGGACGCGGTCAGTGTTGCCGGGTTGCCGCGTAGCGCATCGGCATAGGACGCATACGCCGTGTCCGGCTGGTCCGGCGCAATGATGGTAATCCAGTCGCTTTGATTGCCTGGTCCGTTCCAGCCGACTTCGAATGATGAACCCGCGGCGACGCTGTCCGGTCCCTGCAGCGTCACCGTCACCGGCAGCACCTTGATCGGGGCGCGTGCAATGATGCGCTTGCCGGCCAGTACGTAACGCAGTTCATAATCGCCCGGTTCCAGCGGAACGTTAAGCTGGTTGTTCGCCGGCCTGGCGTCAAAATAGTCACCGTACGCACTGTACGGTACATCGGGCTTGACGATGGTGATCCAGTCGCCGGGATTGGCGGGGCCGGTCCACGTGATCGCTATGCGGCTGCCGGCTTGCGCCGTCGGCGGCCCGGACACACTCGCCCGGGTCGCAACGACCTTGAGCGGGACGGAGGCAAGCACGCGTTGCGGCTGGCCGAGGACGTAGCGCATCTCGTAATTACCGGGCTCGGGCGGCATCGTTATCTGCACGGGATTGCCGCTGCCGGTTTCCTTGTAGTCCAGATACTCAGTCACCGTGGCGCCCGCCTTAACGACCGTCACATAATCGCCGCGCCGGTCGGGTCCGGTCCAGTCGACTGACACCGTTGAGGCGGCGGGTGCCTGCCCGGCAGGTGTCAGGACGATCGAGGCGTCGAGTTTCATCTCAAGCGGGATCGTTACCGTGCGCCGTGTGCCGGCGTGTGCGCTGAGCTTTTGCTGGCCGGTCAACCCGTCGGATGCACGCACTACGGAGACGACATATTCGCCGGGTGGCAGTGTCACCTCGGTCACACCGGCATCTGCCCTGGTGAAGACCGGCGTGCTCGCCTGAGAGGTAACGGTCCAGGTCAGACCCGCAGTCAGTTCCGGTCCGCCGGCGAGATCGGTGGCGCGCAGCAGCACGCTTGCCGCCTGTGGCGCCGGCGCGGTGACGGTCGCCGCGGCGGTTTGTCTGAGCGCCGCCGCGAGTTCACTTGCGCTGTTCGCGGTGAAGTATTTCCCGCCGGTTGCCTCGGCGAGGCATTTGAGGCCCGCCGCCTCGGTCGCGCTGGGCAGGCCGAATCCGACCACGTGTACCGTAAAGTCAACGCCGGCCGCCTCGAGCTCGGCGCCGAGCGCGCAGGGGTCCGCATTGCAGCTTTCCGCACCGTCGGAAACCAGGATCACTGTCGCCTTGCCCTCGCGGTAGTGGAGCCTTTCGGCGGCAAAGCGTACCGCCTCGGTGAGCGGCGTCTTGCCCTTGAAGGAAAGCGCATTGACCCGCCTGTGAATCGTCTCGCGATCCGTGCCGACCGGCGCCAGTTCCTCGATGTCGGTGCAGTCGCCGGTGCGGCGGTGCCCATAGGCAACGAGCCCCAGGTGCCGGTCCGCCGGAATCTGCTTCAGGAGATCACCGACAACACTGCGCGCGATCTCGGCTTTGGTCTTGCCATCGACCTGACCCCACATCGAACCGGAGCCATCGAGCACCAGAATCGCATCATCCGCGTGCGCGACCCCCATGAACGCCGCCACAAGGCCGAGCGCGAAGCACCAGTTACGCATGTTCTACTCCCCCACCTGGAAATCACGGTTTGTACAGCAAAGCATGGCGTCTCAAAACGGCCTGAAGGAATCAACTTCCGCATGCTTCGTGAGCCGCGGAAAAAGGATGCGGTTACCCCTGCCTCAATAAGGATAGGCAGAAAACGCGCTCCTGCAACAAGTATCGTGGCAGCCACAGCGTAATGAAGGCGGCAATCGGGATCAATAACGGAAATCACTCGAAACGACCGATGAAGGGGTATCCCCGCCAGCGTCCGGCCACAGCCTGAGCCAGGCGAAGAACACTGCCGGATTGAAGATCTCCCCAACCACGGCCGCGTTGAACTACACGGGCAGGGCGAAATTGGCGGAGTAGGCCGTGAGCGGGTTATTCAGAGGGATCCTGACGTGCGTTATTTGTTGCAATACAGAGTTCCCGGGTTGCCTGCCCGAAGTGAATGATCAATGTCATGGAATCCGCTAGCGAGCTGACTGACCAGCGCGGGTTATCACACTGTCTGGACCATCACCGTACGTGTTGAATCTGCCATATATAAGTATATTTACTTATCTAATCGATAAGTCCGGGTTCGATCCAGTCTGATAAATAAGCATAGGGATCTTGATCATTGTTGTTTAGAATAAGCGTTTTCCATTTGCCAGCGAAGATCATGGGAATACACCACGTCACCGCATCGACGATATGACCAACGCTCATGCACTTGCTGGATTGATAGTCGCCGTTCCCACACTGTAAAACGATGCCTGAGAGAACGGCGATGATGTCTTTCTCACCGGGTTTTTCGCCTTGCCGGGCATGAAGAGGAGTTTCAGTTCCAGGCGCTTGCCCCCTGTCGTGCAAGCCACAATAAAACACGTTGTTGGATGGTGGATACCCTGGCAGAGGGTGCCTGCCGTCCAGGCGGATGGAGGATGCTATCGCAATGTTACGGGACGTCCCGGCGGGGCGCATCAGCACAGGGATATATCAATGCATGACCTTGAACATTATGCGTTTCACAAAGCATAATAAGTAGTGGAACAAACCCCCGGAAGCGGTTTTTACCTCGGCGAACAACGTATCGAACCGGCGCGTTCCGCCATCCTGACGGCGGCGGGAGAGATTCACGTCGAACCCAGGGTCATGGATGTCCTGATCCTCATGGTTTCACGCGCGGGACAGGTGGTTACCCGCGAAGAGTTCATTAAAAGCGTATGGAATGGCACCTTCGTTACCGACGAGGTGCTGTCGCGCTGTATTTACCGTTTGCGCCAGACGCTGGGTGATGACAGCAGGAATCCCCGCTACATCGAAACGGTCTCCAAGCGGGGTTACCGGCTGATCGCTCCGGTAGAAAATGCCGACACGGTAGCGGAATCGGCGCCGGAACCCGCCGACATACCTCCGGAGTCATCTGCACAGCAACTGTTGCTTCCCGCTCCGGAACGCCATTCCCTGGTTGCGTGGAAGCCGCTTTACTGGATCGTGTCCGCAATTGCTGTCTGCTTCTCCGTGGTCGCATATCTGTTCTACTTTGCAGGTAGCTCGCAACAGGCGGAGGTGCCGGGTACCTATGCCGACGGGGCGAATGATGCCGCCTCCATGTATCCAAAAGCCCGGGAAGACAGAAACTCCATCGCCGTACTGCCGTTCGTGAACCTGAGTGACAACGCGGAGAATGATTACTTCTGTGACGG
>JAJDOI010000110.1 GCA_022340245.1 Thiogranum sp. | reverse complement strand
GGCAACCAACCAGAACCTCGAAGAACAGATCCGTGAAGGCGGTTTCCGCGCCGACCTCTATCACCGGCTCAGCGTATTCAGCCTGGAATTGCCGCCATTGCGTGAACGCATGGAAGACCTGCGCGAACTCCTGCCGCTGTTTGTGGCCGAGTATAACGCACTGGCCGGCAAGAAGGTCAGCGAGATCGGGGAGCCGATCTGGGAATGCCTGCACGGTCACAGCTGGCCGGGCAATGTGCGCGAGTTGCGTAACGTGGTTGAACGGTGCGTGCTGTTTGCCACCGATCACCGCTTTCCGCTCGACTGGCTGCAGCTGGTTTCATCCACAGAGACCGTCACTACCCAGGGTGCCCAAGTGCAGGGCGACCGTCTGTACCTGCCCCTGGACGGCTCAATGGGCCTCGATGACATGGTGGGGCAGATCATCGAAACCTCGCTTGCTCGCCACGACAACAATGTCGCGGAGACTTCACGGGCACTCAAGACCACGCGGGAGAAAGTCCGTTACCGGATGGAAAAGTACGATATCAAGCGTTCCGAGTGACACGAGCTGGCCTAGGATTGCGCATCTGGCATTTTCTGACAAGAACACGAGCCGTTACTATGCGGGGCATGATAGTGGGAGATGAAAAGCTAAAAAGACATTTGATCGTGCTGCTTGTCGCCATAGTGTTTCCGCTGAAACTATTCGCTGACACTATAGCCAACAATATATCCCTCCACTATCCCGAATATCCGCGGGCTCATATTGAGGCGGATGCTGATAAGGCGCGTGTTGCACGCGGCGAGTATCTGGTGAAACTGGGCGATTGTATGGCCTGTCACACGGATACCAGCAACGGAGGAGCCCCGTTCGCTGGCGGCCTTCGTATTGACACGCCCTTCGGCGCGTTATTCACACCGAATATCACACCGGATAGAGATACCGGTATTGGTAACTGGAGTGAGGACGATTTCGTTACTGCCGTGCGAGAGGGTATTAGCCCGGATGGCAGTTACTATTATCCTGTTTTCCCCTATAACTATTTCAACCGCATGAGTCGCGAGGATGTGGTGGCGATAAAGACATATTTGGACAGCATTCCTGCCGAAAAACACCCCAACAAGCCACCGCAAATGACGTGGCCGTTCAATTACCGGTGGCTGCAGTTCGGCTGGCGCGTGCTGTATTTCTATTTTGCCAAGGGACAGTACAGTCCCGACCCGACAAAGTCAGCGGACTGGAACCGCGGCGCGTTCATCGTCGAAGGGCCTGGGCACTGCGCCTTGTGTCACACCGAGCTGAATGTGCTGGGGGTTCCGAAAAAAGAATACTACCTGGCGGGGGCCTTTGTTCAGGACTTCTATGCGCCAAATATCAATGCGCAAGGCCTGCGGCACCTGCCGCCCGGTGCTGTTGCAGAGGTCTTTAAGCGTGACGTGAAACCCTCGGGAGGGCAACTGCTGGGCCCCATGAGCGATGTCGAGCATGACAGTTTGAGGTACCTGCGCCGCGCAGACATGCTCGCTATCGCCGAGTATCTCAAATCGGTAAACAGCGTTTCACCACCGGTGGAAGATCTGCAGACACCGCTGAACAGGAATGCTGGACGCAAGCTGTACGACAGCAACTGTGGCGCTTGCCATAACACCGGCGTCGTCGGTGCACCCGAGGTGGACAAAAGACGGGTTCGCCGAATCCTGCGCGACCAGGGGCGTGAAAATCTCTACCGGGTCGCCATCAAGGGTGATGGTCCCATGCCCCCAAAGGGGGGGTGTGATATTTGTTCCGATGCGCGCGTGGAGGCAGCTGTGGACTACATGATCAAGCTTGGATCGGCCGAAACATCGGCTGTTCATTGAGTCGACTTGCTGTGCAGTCGTGCAGCTACTGAAATACAGTAACAAGCGCCCGAATGCGCCCCAGGCAGTTGATAGGCGCACCCGCTGACCGGCGGTATTCGCAGGCTGCACTGTGCACTATTCCACGAATGGCTGCGCACTTTTGCGCAACGGACGTATCCGTATCGGGTAGCCGCCCCGGTTTCCTGTGTCAATACAAGGTCGTTCGAGCTGGCATTGATCGTGCACGTCGGTAGTCCAGATGGTGGCAGCGGCCGTCGCGCCACCCGCCTCGCAAAGGAGAGACGACCATGCACACACTACCGGAACTGCCTTACCGGCACGATGCCCTGGAGCCCTGGATTTCGGGCGAGACACTCGACTACCACCACGGCACGCACCACGCCGGCTATATTCACAAGCTCAATGAACTGATCAAGGACACCGAACTGGAGTCCTTGTCCCTCGAAGCACTGGTGCGTGCCAGTGCCGACCCGTCCGGAGCGCCGAATCCTCTGTTCAACAACGCCGCCCAGGCCTGGAACCACGCTTTCTACTGGCAGTGCCTCACACCGCACAAGGGTATACCCGGTGGCGATCTGGCGGAGGTGCTGAACAGCCAGTTCGGCTCGGTTGCGGGTTTCCAGCAGCGCTTTTCACAGGCGGCGCTGGGTAATTTCGGCTCCGGCTGGACCTGGCTGGTCGCTACCCCCGACGGACGACTGGAGATTGTCAACACCGGCAATGCCGGCACACCGCTGATCGGCGACAGGCTACCGCTGCTGACCTGCGATGTGTGGGAGCACGCGTATTATATCGACTACCGCAATGCCCGCGCCGACTATATCCAGGGTTTCTGGAAGGTGGTCAACTGGGATTTCGTGGCCGGTGGTCTGCGCCGGCTTCAGCAGCCACGAAATGCCGCCTGACAATGGCTGCCGTGTCAATCACTCGGGGGCGAAGTACCCGAGGAGGCGCGCACGGCTGCACCAGCCGCATGGCGAAACCGTTTTCCTTTATGGACCGATTTATACCCTGAGAGCACGAAACAGTGCCCCGGGGTGTTTGCGGTGTAGAATGCCGGAAGCCGTGACGTGTCGGTGTCGCTGCCAGTCGCGCTGTCGGGTTGTGTCTACTATTCCGGGTGGCCACCGAAACCATGGCGCATCGCCGAAATCACCCGGTTGGCGAAATCCGACTCACCGCGGGAACTGAAACGCTCGTATAACGCGACGGTCAGCACAGGGGCCGGTGCGCCCGCTTCGATTGCCGCGATACTGGTCCAGCGACCCTCCCCCGAATCTGAGACCTGCGCGGTATCGCCTTCCAGGTCCACGTCGGCGAAAAGCGCGGCCGCGGTGAGGTCGAGCAACCAGGAACTGATTACACTGCCGCGCCGCCACACCTCGGCAATCGCCTTGAGGTCAAACTTATATTGAAAGTTGCCGGGATGGCGCAGCGGTGCTGTCTCCGCGTCCTGCCGTTCGGCGCGCTGACCGGCATCGGCGTGCCCGAGCAGATTCAACCCTTCGGCATACGCGGCCATCAAGGCGTATTCGATCCCGTTGTGTACCATCTTCACAAAGTGCCCCGCGCCGGCCGGGCCGCAGTGCAGATAGCCTTCTTCCGCGGTGGACGGTGTACCGTTGCGGCCTTGGGTGCGCGGTATATCGCCAAGGCCTGGTGCGAGCGCCGCGAAAACCGGTTCGACGTGTCTGACAGGATGGTGTTCACCGCCGACCATCAGGCAGTAACCGCGTTCGAGTCCGTGGACACCGCCGCTGACACCGGCATCCACGTAATGAACGCCCCTTTCCGCGAGGCGTTCGGCGCGCGCAATGTCGTCCTTGTAATAGGAATTGCCCCCGTCAATGACGATGTCGCCGCCTTGCAGTAGCGGTAACAGTTGTTCCAGTACCGGATCTACCGTGGCGGCGGGCAGCATCATCCACACTATCCGTGGCGTATCCAGGGAACGGACCAGATCTTCCAGGTTTTCGGCCGCTGTTGCGCCCTCGGCTTCCAGGGGCTTCATCCTCTTGCGGTTGCGGTCATACACCACGCATGAGTGTTCGCGCTTCAGCAACCGCCGCACCATGTTGGCACCCATGCGCCCGAGTCCTATCATACCGATTTGCATCGTTGTTGCCTCCTGTAGTCGAATTCAATCCGACAGCACCGCGCGGTGAAGCTGTTCCAGCGCGGGCAGTGTGCTGGATGGAGCGCCGCTGATATGTATGCGCATCACACGTCGATCCCGTGATGCGAGCACCTGAAAATCACCCACTGCCTGGGCTGTCTCGGTCGTTGCAAATCCTGCATGCCTACCCGGGACGGCGATCTCGCGTCCATGGTGGTCGGCAGTAATCATGAGAAACAACCCTGTGTCAGGACCGCCCTTGTGGGCCTGTCCGGTCGAGTGCAAATAGCGCGGGCCGTAACCGAGGGAAGTCGCGACCCGGTAGCGATCACGTATGGCGTGGCGCAGTTGCTGTAGCCGGGTGTAGAGCGATTCGTCGAAACGGTTCAGATAAGCGAGCAGCGCAAAATAATCACCGGCCTGAAGCTGGTCCAGATGTGCCCTGAGTAAGCCGGTGGCGGTCAGTTTGTGATCGGCTTCGAAGGCTTGTTGACTGACACGGGGGATAAAAACGCTCAGCGGTCCGTCGCACATCAGGGGTATCTGTGGCGGCAATTTTCCATCTTTCTCATAGACGTCGGTCATTTCACGGGCGGCGACTTTTGCCGATTCCACATCGGGCTGATTGAAGCAGTTGATACCCATGACTGAGCCGGCAACCGCGGTGGCGAACTCCCAGCGAAACAGCTCGCCACCCAGGTCGTACAGGTCATCAATATCGATCTGCACGAGCGCTTGTCCAGCGGCGCGCAGCTGCTCAACGGCCAGATCCTGTTGCGGGTCCGGCCGGTCCGCCAGCCGCAGATAGACAAACAGCCGATCGTTTCCGTACTGCGCCGCGGCGCCGGGCTGTTCGCCGGCTATCGGAATCAGCGCCTTGCCCTGTTTGCCGGTGGACTCGGCGAGCAACTGCTCCAGCCAGGCGCCAAGCGCCGCGATCGATGGTGTGCAGATGAAGGTAATCTTGTCGCGCCTGCACCGATATGCCGCGCCCAGAACGGCGCCGAGCTGTAATCCCGGATTGTCGAGCGCGTCTGAGCAGGCTGCACAGGCCTCGGCCAGGGTTTCTGCCTGGCGCAGCAGGCGGCCGACGTCGATACCGGCCACGGCCGCGGGCACCATGCCAAAATTGGACAGTGCCGAATAGCGCCCGCCAATGCCGCGCCTGCCGTGAAATACCCTGCGAAAACCCTTTGCCTGCGCGCGTGTTTCGAGCGGCGAGCCGGGATCGGTGATGACACCGAAATGCGCGGCGGCCCGATCGCCGCCGATGGCATCGCTGACCTTCGCAAAGAAGTAGTCGAGCAACAGGTTAGGTTCCAGCGTGGTACCGGATTTGCTCGCCACAATAAAGGCGGTGCGCGCCAGGTCGATCTGCGCCTCTACGGCTCCGATCTGCTCCGGATCGGTGGAATCGAGCACCAGCAGCCCGGGATGATTCGCCTGTTGCCCAAAGATCCGCGCAAACAGCTCGGGGGCGAGGCTCGAACCACCCATGCCCAATAGTACGGCGTGTTGAAAGTACTGTCCCTCGGCGAAGTGCATGAGCTTTTTCAGGTCACCCAGGTGATCGAGCTGTGTCGCCGCCACGTCCAGCCAGTCCAGCCAGCGATTTTCATCCGTGCCGGTCCAGATTGTTGCGTCCCGCGCCCACAGGCGATGAATCTTGTCGTTCACAGCGAAGTCGCGGATGATCGTTTCGCTCGCCTGTTGCAGGTCCTGCGGCAGGTCCAGCGAGGCCAGCTGGTGCCGGCGGCTGTTGCCGGATCGAACCCGGTCGATGGTGTCGAGCAGCTGATCGTAGGCCTGGGCGAAGGCGTCGACCCCGGCCCCCAGCAGCTGTTGCGTGATGACTTCGAGTTCAATGCCCTGGCCTGCCAGGGTCGCAAGTTTCCGCCGTGCCTTGTCCGTCGTTCCGGTTAGTGTGTCGCGCACGATGCCGTGATCACGAAACGCTTCCAGAGTGGCCGGCGGCAGCGTGTTGACTGTGTCGGGGCCGATCAATTCCTCTACATAGAGTACATCCCTGTAGGCGGGATTCTTGGTGCTGGTGCTGGCCCACAGCAGGCGTTGGGGCTGGGCACCGGCCTGCTGCAGCCGCGCCCAGCGCTCTCCGGAGAACAGTTCCTGATAATGCCGATAGGCAAGTCTGGCGCTGGCAATAGCGACTTTGCCTTGCAGGGAACGCAGTATCTCGGCTTGGGGGGAATTCGAGACTCCGCCAAGCCGTTCGGCGATGGCCGAGTCGACGGCCGTATCGATCCGGCTGACAAAAAAGCTCGCCACGCTGGCGATGCCCGAGAGGTCGGCGCCTGTCGCAACCCGCGCTTCGAGTGCGCGTACAAAGGTTTCGGCGACCTGCCTGTAGACATCCACCGAAAACAGCAGCGTCACATTGACGCTAATTCCCTCAGCGAGCAGGGTTTCGATAGCCGGCAAGGCTGCGGGGGTAGCAGGCACCTTGATCAGCAGATTGGGGCGAGCGACGGTCTTCCATAAACGTCGCGCTTCGGCGATAGTGGTGTTGGTATCGTGCGCCAGCCAGGGCGAGACTTCCAGGCTCACATAGCCATCGCGCCGGTGTGTGGCGTGGTAAACCGGTGCAAATTGGTCTGCCGCACGGCGGATATCCTCAATTGCCAGACGCTCGAATATGGCAGCGGGATCGAGCTCAGCGGTGTCACCCAGGGACTGCAGCGTTTCACGATAGTCGGTGCTGCCGGCTATGGCCTTCTGAAAAATCGATGGGTTTGATGTCAGGCCGGTGAGCGCGTCTTCGCGGATCATCCGTTCCAGCGTACCGCTTGAAATGAGGCTCGCCCGAATGTAGTCCAGCCAGACCGACTGCCCCTGTGCGCTGAGCTGCTGCAGCGGGTTCGGATGTTTTATTGCGACTGCGTGCATGGTGCTCTCCATTGGGTATTCGACTGACAGGCTGCCGGTATCGGGCTCAGTAACCTGGTCAGCTTCCGGTATAGTCCGTCGCAATTTCGATACCAACCTGAAACCCGCCGAAATTCCGGGCTGAGGATGGCGGCGCGGTGCAATATAGGCGGACCGGTGTGGGTAATATGAACCCGGCAGGGCACAATTAACCGCTGGTGCCCGTTCGACTGCGGGTGCCGGAGCAGCTGTGCGGGGTGCGGTTGACACCCGTAAACGGTATGGCGTTTACCGGGACTCGGGTGCCGGCCTGCGGCGTCGCAGCGCGTCCGGCAGATTGCTGGCATGGGCGATCTGCTTCCAGGTCAGCGCACCGATAACGCTTTTCTCGCTGTCAGCGTCGCCGGGCACGGTGACCAGGGCGATATCGGCGCGGGAATCGCGCAGGCGGATGAACACATCGAACAGACTGTCGTCGGCGCTTACGGTGATGAAGTCGCTGCTGCCGTGAGTGGCAAACAGTTGCGACAGACCGGTATCGGGGTCGAGCCGGCGCACTTTGTCCGCACTGATAAGACCGGCAATCCGTCCGTCGCCGACCAGCAGAATATGCGGCGTCCGGCGCCGGGCATGCAGCACCTTGCGCAGCGGTGTGCGGTCGGCTGCAGCCCGGCGCAGCATCGGTACATCGAGCAGCTCGCGGGCACTGTGCATCAGGTAGAGATTGGTCTGCAGGGCTTCCGGGATGTTGTGCCCGCGGCGTGAGAGTTTCATGGTATAGATGCTGTCGCGCAGCAGGGCACGGCGTATGCCGTAGGCCAACGAGGCGGTTATCATCAGGGGAATGATGACATTATAGTCGCGCGTCATTTCGAAGATCATCACAATGGCGGTGACTACCGCGCCGGTGGCGCCGGCCACCATGCCGGCCATGCCGATCACGGCCGTGCCGGCGATGTCCAGATGCGCGCCGGGTATCAGCGGTGCGAGCAGCAACGCATAGGCGCCGCCGAGCGTTGCCCCCACGAACAGGGACGGCGAAAAGATGCCGCCCGAGGCACCAGAACCCAGCGTCAGGGAGGTGGCCAGCAGTTTGAGGGCAAACAATAACAGCAGGAAACCGGGGTGGAGCAACAGCTGTTGCAGGATGTCCTGAATCGTGGCGTAGCCCACACCCTGGATAGCGTAGTGTCCCGTGTAACGCAGCAGGAGATACATCATGATACCCACCAGCAGCATACCAAGCGCATGGCGGGTGTAGTCGTTGCCGGGCATACGCTCGAACATATCCTCGAATCCATACAGGGCGCGTATGAAGATCATGGAAACCACCCCCAGCAGGACGCCGAAACCGATCCAGGCGAGCATGCCGGCCGCGGACAATACCCCCGGGACATGCAGGGCAAGGGCGGGGATGGTAAAGGCCGGGAAGTCGCCGAAGAACAGGCGGCCGACATAGGTGGCGGCCCCGGTCGCCAGCGCGACGGGGATCAGGGTGCGCGAACTGATTTCAGGCAGGATCAGTTCAATGGCGAACAACAGTCCGCCGATCGGTGTATTGAAGGTCGCAGCGATACCGCCACCGGCCCCGCAGGCGATCAGTGTCAGGCGTTGCCAGCGTGGCAGGGGTATGAGTTGTCCGACGGTTGAGCCGAAGGCGGCGCCGATCTGTATGATCGGACCTTCCCGGCCGATGGCGCCGCCGGAGCCGATGGAAATGGCGGACGCAAGGGATTTGATCACGGCCACGGTCGGTCGTATGACGCCACCATGATAGTAGATGGCATCGATCACCTCGGGTACACCGTGTCCTTTGGCTTCCGGGGCATAGTGTTTGACCAGGTAGGTGACGGCCAGCGCGCCCAGCACCGGCACCAGTATGACCGCGACTCCCCAGGGGGAGGCGGGGGTGTGGGTGTTGGCATCGTAACTCAGCGAGAAGACTCCGAGAAACAGGAGATTGTGAAAAAACGCAATAAGGGCGCGAAAGACCGCCGCGCCCAGACCGGCAACCAGGCCGGTGAATATCGCCAGCAGGGAAAAACGTAACAGGGCATCGCTATCTGCGAGTGAGCGTAGCATGGTGTTTGTCCTGGGCGCGGCAGTGTGTTGCCACTATTCCGAATGTGGGTATACGAACCGGCGGGCAAGCAGGGCGAGGATCGCCACCACAACGGCGCCGAGCAACCACGGGGCACTCCTGTGCGCGAGCCTGAGAACCGGGTCGATGTCGTGACCGAGCAGGTCGGTAGCCGAGCACCAGAAACCGATCCACAGGACGACGCCGGTCAGGTTCAACAGGGTAAATCTGTGCCACTGCGTGTCTGCGGTGCCGGCTACCAGTGCGCCGTATTGCCGTGTGGCGTCGATAAAGGGAGCCACCACCAGCAACGGGGCGCCCCAGCGGGCAAACAGCCTGCGTAACCGGCGCAGGCGATGACGGTTGAGCAGCCCGATTCGTAGCAACAATCTGCGGCCGCCGGTCCGTCCGATGAGAAATGCCAGCTGGCAGCCGGCGACATAGCCGGCGAGTGCGGCCCCGGCGACGGCGGCCATCAACATCTGCCCCCGGCTGGCGAGCCATGCAGAGGCAAGCAGAAAGGTGAGCCCCGGTGCCGGGATGCCGATCCCCTCCAGGAACATGGCGCCTAACAGCGCGGCGTAGCCGTAGTGCGACAGCCAGGGCTCTGCAACTTGTAGAAAATGTGCAAGCATTGATCCACGCTCACCGATTCGTCCGTGCTGCGTCCTGCCCGGCGCACCCTATAGGGCTGGCGGCATGTTTCAAACCAGATGGCTGCTCGGCATGTAGGCCGACATATCGATCGCGGACTTGGGCAGTCCGGCGATCTGCCAGGCAATGACCGGATCCCCGAACAGTCGGGTGACACAGCCTTCATCGAGGCCCAGCCTGGGGCAGAAGTGGCGGATCTCCGGAAATATTTCCGGGTCACCGGCGATGTATTGCTCACGCAGTGCCCAAATGATCTTCCAGTGAGTCGGTGACAGGCTTTCAATACCTGCTGCTTCGGCCAGTTCTGTCGCCAGTTCAACACTCCATTCGGCGGCGTCCAGCAAGTAACCGCTGGTATCGATTCTCACCCTGCTGACCATGGTGTGGTGTATGTCGTTCATGTTGGATCCTCGTGTTGTGATAGTTGCTGTTTGCGGTAATTGCGCAGGTCGATCCCCGGCTAGAACAATGCTGGGCCCCGAGGGGTAGGGTATGGAGGAGTAACGTCCTCGCATCCTCATCCGCCGATCCAGGCCATGCTCCGCATTGCCGGGTTGAGCATTAGCTGTGAGCACGAGTCATGTTCCCGGCGTTATCCTGGTCCGAAGCGGCGCGTTCCAGTGCGGCAATTCTCTGTTCCAGCGGTGGATGGCTCATGAACAGGCGTATCATCGTCTTACGTGCATCGCCGGAGATACCGAAAGCCGCCAGATTGCCCGGCAGCTCCGGCGCATCCCGCGCAACCTGCAGTCGGCGCAGTGCCGCGATCATGTTCGCCGTGCCGGCCAGACGTGCCCCGCCGGCGTCTGCCCGGTACTCGCGCCAGCGCGAGAAGGCCATCACGATGAGCGTCGCGAAAAACGACAGGAAGATCTGCGCAACGATGGTAGTCAGGAAATAGCCCATGCCCATGCCGCGCTGGTTGCCGAACAGCGCGCGGTCGACCACGTAGCCGATGATGCGCGCCAGGAAGATCACGAAGGTGTTGATGACCCCCTGAAGCAGGCCCATGGTCACCATGTCGCCGTTGGCGACGTGGGTGATTTCGTGGCCGAGGACCGCTTCGACTTCGTCCGCTCGCATACTGCCCAGCAGGCCGCTGCTGACGGCCACCAAAGCGCTGTCCCGGGTCATACCGGTGGCGAACGCATTGGGTTGATCGGTCGGGAAGATGCCGACTTCGGGCATACCGATGCCGGCCTTGCTGCTCAGTCGCTGAACGGTGGCAATCAGCCACTGCTGCTGTGGCGTCGTTGCCCGTTCTATCACCTGCACGCCCAGGGTGGTTTTGGCCATCCATTTGGAGATCGCCAGTGAGATGAAGGAGCCTCCCATGCCGAAGATGGCGGAGAAGGCCAGCAGTGACTTGAGATTCAGCCCGACACCTTGCTGATATAGCCACTGATCGATCCCGAGTGCACTGAGCACCACGGACAGCAGCGTGATGACGGCGATGTTGGTTGCAGCAAAAAGCAGAATACGTTTCATGTCCTTGTACCGAAATTGATTGACCTACCTGATGACTGGCAACAGCCGTACCACTCGGTAAACAAGTGATGTTTCAAAGCGATAGCTGGTTGCAGTATGGGTGGGCGTATGCGCGGTTGGGGAGTATTCACCAACGGGTGTGCCTATGCGCCCGATGGGGACGTATACCAATGGCGCCGGTATCGCTGTTCCAGGCTTCGGGCAGTGGTCGCGCTACGCCCGGGTCGTCGGGTGGAGTGGCTGTTAACGTCTGCGCCGACGCCGGGGGATATTCCAACGCTTCGGGCAATATCCTCCACACTGTGCGATGCAATCACGTCGGCTGCAGCATAAGTCGCGGATAGGGCAGGGTGACTCATTTGTGGCACGCCTGATGCTTTTCACTGTTGAGCGCTAACGCTCACAACAGGAGGTATCGAGATGTCAAAAGGGTTTTCTGCCACCGCATCGGCCAGGCTGGCTGCAGCCGGTATGGCGGTCTGCCTGGTGGCGGGCTGTGCGATCACACCGGTCGAGCCGCAGTTGTATCCTAATGCACACTACACAGCTGTCGGCGAGGCACAGGCTAAACGGGATATCGCCTAGTGCGAGGTGCTGGCACGGGAATACGTCCGGAACCCAGATCAGGTGCGCAACGCCGCCCGCAACACGGCCATCGGTGGTGGTTCAGGTGCGGTACTGGGCACGGTTGGTGGCGCCATCGGTGGAGATACCGGCAAGGGTGCGGCCATCGGCGCCGCGGTGGGTGCGGCCGCGGGTATCCTCGGTAGCCTGGTTCAGGCCGGGGAGCCCAACCCGACCTACAAGGGCTTCGTCGACGAGTGTCTGAGCCAGTACGGATACGACCCTATCGGCTGGAGTGGTTCATGAAAGGAGTGGCAGTATGACGCACGTCGAAGATATCGAACTCGAAAAAAGACGTCACAAGCTGGATCACGATGTCAGGCAGCTGGTGAACACGTATCTCAGGATTGTTGAGTGGGATGTCCCCGAATCTGATGAGCGGCGGACGCGCAAGCTGATCATTGGGGAAATCAGAGCGGTGCTGGCGCGCATCGAAATGCGGGTCTGAGAAGCCGGGGCAGTTCCCGATCAGGTTTCTGTGGCATTCGTGCTGCCAGTGGCGGTGACGGCCATTGCGCGGTCCAATTCCAGAGGCGTATCACCCGGGTCTCGTGTTCGTGACCGAGCACGGACAGCGAGGCGGCATCGAGAGCCAGTAGACGCCCGGCGGCCGGATCCAGTCCTAGCCAGCCGGCGGCGAGGATACGCAGCAGGTGGGCGTGGGCGAACAGCAGGCTGCAGCCGCCGGTGGCGACGGCCTGCTCAAGCACCCGGCCGGCGCGCTCGGCGACCCGTGTCAGCGATTCGCCTGCGGTGATGGGCGCCGTCCAGGTGCTGAACCCCGGTTGTGTGAGGCGGATCTCGTCGGTGGTGCGTCCCTCATACTCGCCATAGTCCCATTCACACAGATCATCGAGATATTCGGCGCGCGCCCCGAAACCTGCCAGCGCCGCGGTTTCTCGCGCCCGGGCCAGCGGGCTGCACCAGACCTGGTCGAAAGGCCGGTCCGCCAGCAGGGGGGCGAGCTGCCGGGCGCGGGCGCGGCCGCGTGCGCTCAGCGGGATATCGCTGCGCCCGGTATGACGGCCGTCGCGCGACCATTCGGTTTCTCCGTGACGGACCAGCCACAATTCGGGAGCTTGTTTCATCGTGTATTCTCCAGGTTGGTGTAATCCCGCCGGCGACGCGGCCGGATGATGCGGTCCTCGTGCGTTCCGTATCAGCGATCCGCTGGCCGTCAGTATGTATGTCAATGCGACCCACCAGTGGCTTGTGGTGGGGTTTGCATAAACCAGGGTGTCGTTCTCGATGAATACGCTGGCAGGCTCGACGGAAAGTCCCCAGGGTCACATCGCCGGCCGGCAATCCCCCGTTTCAAGGTAAATATTCCGATTATCAAGAGCACTCCAGCCAGCGTAAGGTTTGCGAAGATAAATAACATGGACTCCATTATCTTGCGGTCGACGGCGATCTTCATCGGCTCAGAAACTTCCCCAAAGGGTGCAGTGCTTCGATGCGTTCGCAGATGATCTTGACACTGGCCAGCAGCGGCACTGCGAGCAGCAGGCCGGCCACGCCCCACAACCAGCCCCAGATGATAACCGACAGAAAGACCAGCACCGGACTGAGGTTCAGCCGCTTGCCCACGATGGCGGGGGTGAGGAACTGGCCTTCCAGCAGTGCCAGTCCGAGAAAAGCCGCGGGGACCAGGAGCGCGCGCCACAGGCTGTCAAAGCTCAGAATGCCGACGAAGGCCAGCACCAGGAAGCTGATGGACGAGCCCACGTAGGGCGCGAAGTTGAACAGCGTGACCATGGCGCCCCACAGCAGCGGATTCGGCACGTCCAGGAAGTGCAGGGTGATGGCCACGGCGGCGCCCAGCCCGATGTTGATGAGGGTAATGGTAAACAGATAGATGGTCACGTCGTGCTCTATGGCCAGTGCGATACGGCGTGCCTGCTTTTTGTTGTTGAGTTTGGGGATAAGGTAAAGGGCTTTTCGCGGTAGCCCGGCACTGGCCAGCAGAAAGAACAGCAGTGCGAAGATCACCGCCACGCCCCCGATGCCGCCGATGACTTCGGGTGTACCGCTGATCAGCATGCGGGTCAGGGACGGCCGCTGGATTTCGAATGGCCGCGGCGGCGCCGCGGTTTCCAGACCGGTGATCTGCGCCAATCTGCCATAGGCCTGCTCCAGAGCCGCCAGGGGTTCCTGTAATCGGGCCTTCAGTTTGTCTTCCACCTGATGCAGGTTCTGGGGTGCTGTCTCGATCCACCGGGCGGCCGGTTCCGAGAGCGCATAGATGGCAGTGCTCAGGAAGCCGAGCAGGCACAGAATCACGCAAGCCGCAGCCACCGGTCGTGGTATGCGCCGGGCGGCAAGATGATTGACAACCGGAGACAGCACGAGGCTGAGCACCACCGCGAGGGTTATCGGCATCAGTACCGGCGCGGCAAAATACAGGGTGTAGAATACCAGCAGTACAAAGATGCCTGTCATTGCCGCCGGCGAGCCGCTTGCGGATGCACCCTCGGAGAGTGACCGCCGGGGGAGTGGAGGTGCTGTACGCTCAGGTTCGGTATCCGCGGTCATCGCTGTGTGCCAGTGTCGTGGTGGAGTGTTGTCCGGCGGTGGCGTCTTCTGCTGCTGCTCCGGGTTCACGTCCGACCCGAGGGTTTCGGCGTGGTTGTGCGGTGCGCGTGGTGTCTGTGTCACGTTCGTCTGCGTCGCCGGTTCGCCCGGATCACGACGGATTCCGGGTAGACTCCTGGTGCTTCAGCGACCAACCGATCATGACCAGCGCCCAGCCATCAAAAATCAGGCTGATACCGACAAACAGACCGACCATCCATAAAGAGGACCGGGGCCAGCCCCACAGAAACACGCCCGCCAGCAGAATATCCATGACGCCGTTGAATATCATCCAGCCGTGGCCGGGTTTTCCGCTGTCGTTACGCGCGAGTGAAAAGCTGGCGATGGCGTCAAACGCCAGGTAGACCGTGATCAACAAGGCGACACTGGCGATGCCGGTCCAGGGCCGGTAGGCGATCAGACCGCCGGCGGCCAGCAGCACCACGGGTTTGATCCAGTCCGCCCAGCCCGCGCCATGCGTAACGCTGTGCCAGACCCACAGCAGACCGCCGGCGACCATCAGGCTCGCAATAATCGCTACAGTCATCATGGACATCACGACCGGCATGACTACGCCCACTGTGCCGACAACAAGCAACACGATGCCGACCCAGAGCGAGTGCGCGCCAAAACGTTTTGCAGTGTCGGTAAAATTAAGCTCTTGCATGCGTGTACGCTCCCTGGAAAAAAACGCCGCACCGGCAATAAACGTGAACACCGGCTAAAGGGCCCGGGTCCCCGGTGGGCTGTGCGGCTTGGCGCACGGCGCTGTCTGACGTTGCGTTCAACGGCTGTTCGGCCATTGCCAGTCCGTGAATTCCGGTAAATCATAGCCCTCGCTGCTGTCGAGCTGCCGGTTCGCCTCTTCGATACTGAGGTCTTCAACCTGTTTGCTGTCTATGCTCTTGACCATCTGCGGGTTCGTTTACCGTCGTGTTGTCAGTGACGTGCATTATATGCGAGCTGGCATGGCCGACGTGCGCGGTGCTCTTCGACGCTGTTTCATGGCGCTATCATGCCGTTGCCGAGATAGGCGTCGGTGTAGTTGAACACCACGTCGGGGTTCGGGCGGGTCAGGTTGTGGTCTTTGTCCCTGTATTCCAGGTGCGTGAGCAGGTCCTTGATCACGCAAAGCCGGGCGAGCTTCTTGTCGTCGGCGCGAACCACTGTCCACGGCGCCATCGGGCTATGCGTGCGCGCGAACATGTCGTTGCGCGCTGTGCTGTAGTCGCTCCAGTGCTTCTGCGCCACGGCGTCGATCGGGCTCATCTTCCATTGCTTGAGCGGATCGCTGCGGCGCGCGGCCAGACGCTTCTTCTGTTCGGCCTCGCTGACGTCGAGGTAGTACTTGAACAGGCGGATACCCGAACGGATCAGCATCTGTTCGAAGGCCGGCGCCATCTCCATGAATGCCTCGTACTCCGCCTCGCTGCAAAAGCCCATGACCCGTTCGACGCCGGCGCGGTTGTACCAGCTGCGGTTGAACAGGACCATTTGCTCGGCGGCCGGCAGGTGCGGCGTGTAGCGCTGGAAGTACCAGGATGTACGGTCGTGGTCGGAGGGTTTGCCCAGCGCCACCACGCGCGTTTCGCGCGGCGAGAGGTGCTGGGTGATGCGCTTGATGGTGCCGTCCTTGCCGCCGCTGTCGCGGCC
>JAJDOI010000100.1 GCA_022340245.1 Thiogranum sp. | reverse complement strand
GTTATATAGAAAAATACATAATATGTCGGGTTGTGTAGCTCACGGACGACTTATCGGCCGAAGCGCCTGATAATCGATCCGGATTGACCGTTCACCGGTAGAGGAGGATGAGAAATGAGTGATCTAATGGCTGGGGTAACTCTTCATATAGATGAAGGGACAACACATGATGAACGCGAAACATTCCGTGATAGTTTACTGACGTTGAACGGCGTCATGGCTGCGGCATGCCATGATGAAAAGTCACATTTAATTTTGATTGAATATGACCCAAGAATCATAAACTCGATAGAGTTTGTTAACGCGGCCAGCAGGAGTGGATTTCATGCCGAGTTGATCGGCATCTGAGGCCTTCCGAAATAAATGTGACGCGCAAGTCACGTGTCATATGGTGTTTCTGACACGAAACTAACAAAGTGCCCTAATGATTGATCGACCTTCCGAGTGCCCCTGAAATGGAACGCACCACACGCGATAGTATCGGAGAGTAGTGGTGAACACTAAAAGCGCGAAAGACGTCTTTGCGAACGATGCGTCAACTACCAGCTGTATTTTGAAATGATTGGAGGTCAGTCCAATGGATTTAACAGCTAACACGAACAGCAGCTTTTTCACGCATCCCTGGTGGGCAATGGGTCAGCCTGTGGAAGGGCAGTGCGGATTGTGTATCAACGAAACCGCCACGAGGGCCAGAGCCGGCCTTCTCAATGTGCTATCCGGAACCACAATCTTTATCTTATTGGCAGCCCCGGAACTTGACCCTATTCGCTATGTAGCGCCATTTGTGATTTTCGATATGGTGGTGGCCGCTGCATTCGGTTTAACACCATTCAGTCCGGCCGGCATCTTGGGCACTATCGTGACTCGGAAAATCCGACCAGTCTGGAAACCGATCAAACCTAAACGCTTCGCCTGGACGCTAGGAGCAACACTAGGTATTTGTTGCCTCACATTTTGGGTGCTCGGGTGGCAAACGTGGATTATAGCCGTACTTGGTGTCTGCTTCCTGCTGACTTGGCTCGAAGCGGTGCTCGGATTCTGCGTCGGATGCTGGATGTATTCGCTATTGGTTAAGTGTGAGGTCTGTCAGATGCACTGAGCGCCAACCAGGGACCCCCATCACCGGGGGTCGAGGAAGCGAATGGCAGGTTCTGGACTTCCCCCGGTTGTTGATTTGCACGTTCGATATAGGGTCGGTCGGGGCCGGGGTTCGGTGGAGGCAACAAAAAAGCCGTTACGCTTCTTCCGCTTTCCGCCGTAATAACAACGAGTTAGTGTTCTTCATAATCCCTTGGTCGAAGGTTCGAGTCCTGGCGGGCCCACCATCTCTCATAGAAATCATGGCGTTATGGCATTGGGACCGAGGGATTTCTATGCGGGACCAAGAGACGCCATGGAGCCCGTTCGCCGCGAACGCCGAGGACCTTACGACACCGATCGCCGACTCGCCGCAGGCAGCAGGTGAACAATCAGTCGTTCACTATGACATCCACCCCGATCAGCAGACTGTCGACCTCGGCCTCGGCAAGCAGCCAGTCTTCCTGCTCGTCGCCGTGAAACCCCTGTGCCTCGCCTCGCAGATATGCGGCTTCGGCGATCATCCCGCGACGTTCAGCGCTGCTGATCTGCCGGTGCGCGACAGCGCCGCTTGCGACTTTCTTCCTGGGCGCAGCTTTTCCTGCTACCGTCTTGCTGGCGACGGATTTTTCGGTCACCGCCTTTTTGGTCGTGGCTGTCTTGCTTGCTGGCGGGGATTCGGCGCCGGCGTTCTTTGCTGCCACTTTCCGGCTCGCGGATTTTATCTTTGCCAGTTCGGCGCCGGACTCGCCTGTCTTTGCGGACGTGTGTTTTGTGGTCTTGGCCATGACATATCTCCCTATGGTTGGATACCGGAAGGAATGGACAACGCGAGGATAGCAAAGATCGAATTAGTTTGACCAGCTGCTTTAGTGCCCTGCGATTTTGCTCAAACCAGACAAACCGATGCGGCTTTGTTGCACAGTTTCGGAATCTATCTTCCAAGTCCGGGGGGGGCGAACCCGGGCACCTGACTAAAAAGGTGGCTCGTCCGCCACCGCTTAATGTACGCTTGTTTCTGATAGTCGGCGATGCAACCATCCATGACGGACAAAATGCCCCAGACCTACAACACACCCCAGGAAGCTGAGGACGAGTTTTACGATGCGCTGGAAGAAGGCGACCTGATCCGGCTGCTTTCGGTCTGGGCGGACACCGATGACATCTGTTGTCTGTTACCCATGTACCCCTTGATTCAGGGCCGCAAGGGCATAGAGGACGTCTTTTCACACCTGTTCGCGCATGGCCAGGGCGTGGAACTGTCAGTCACCCACTTGAACTGGATTCAAACCGACGACATCGCCATCCATCAGGTCGAAGAAACCATCCAGAAAGTGCCACCAGACACGCCGCCACCGCCGCCATTTTATGGCACGAATATCTACAGAAAAGACCACCATGGCTGGCGCCTGATCGTCCATCAAAATGCACCGACACCACAAACTTCACCGCCGGAGTTAGAAATGCCCGTGTAGATGAAGCGCCTGCCCTTTAAGTGACTAAACGAGAAAGAACGATCCTTTGCTGTCACTGCGCAGAGATAAATTGCGTACAATTGTGCGTTCCGGGCTTTGATGAGCGTTGTCCGGATGCAAGAAATCGACGATGCTGGCCAGTTCTACAGTACTTCGGTCGCAGAGTAAGCGCCGGCTGTTGCCCGGAGGAATTGGAGTGAGCTGATGCATCCATCACCGAAACATCACCTCGGGGCAGCGTGGACGGCGTGCCGTTGTATCGGGCATCGTTCCGTGCCTTTTACGAACCGGAGGATGGAACCGAGCGGCCATGAACTCGCAACCCATTCCTGTCATTAAATGTGGACGTATGAATGGTAGATGCGCTCCAAATCAGACGCTCAGCGTCTTTGGTGCGTTACGTGAGAGTTCATCCATTGTTATTGAGAGACGACATTCTCCAGTGCCTCGCGTTTCGAGTGGTCCTGGGCCTCTTCGAGCCATTGTTCCATTTCTTCGCGTAAAAGAGAAAGAATATCGACTGCACCGATTGCCTCGTGCAGTTGATCACGCAGTTTTGCTGTTGCGTTGCTCTCCATGATGATCCCCATGCGTGGTTATTAACAGCACCAAAGTCCGTCATGTCAGTGATATCACGACACGCTTTCCAAAATCGGTTGTATAAGTCTACACAGATGTAAATTATTATGAAGTAGCCGTTCGCTGACAATTGGCGAAGGGCAGTAGTTGGCCGAACTTTGCCGTACCGGGCCATGCCAGGGGGATTAGTCGTTCGCTGTCATGGACGGCAGATTTGTGGCCGGAACAGGTCTTACATGCATTCCTAATATTCGATTTCTCTAACGGGCGGGAGACGACTCATCTCCACCATACAACATTTTGTCCGCCAAGTACCGCATGGAAAAGGGCGCCGGCGGACTGGTCGTTGGGCGGATCGTGGCGCCGGAATGCCGGTTAGACCCGGTTCGCGAGCCAGATCGACGGCCGAACGGTGAGGTGTGGGCGAGCGCGAGACGGTGGTTTCGGCTTGCGCAATGAGCATTTATGTTGCCTTTACGCAGTTACAATTCAGTCCTCGACTCTATTCATCGAGTCACAAGAATTGCACCTGCCACGGCAACCAGAATCAGTATCAAAACTGCACTTACCATGAACCGGCTCATGCGCTCTTCCTGTCTGGCCATCTGTTCCTTTGTATCCTGAAATATATTCTGCTGCAGAGTGCGTTCGCTGCTTAACAGTCTTTCCAGGGACTTGACATGGTTGTCGGTTGCTTCCAGCCGGGCTGTTGTGGCAGACAGAGATGCGTTGAGTTGCCGAGCCTGCTCAATAGTGTGTTCCTGCAATTTCCGAACTGAACGGTCCGTGGATTCAAAACGGTTCGCCGTCTCGGCCAGTGTGTTCTCGAGGGCTGCGATCCGCTCATGTGCGGTGTTCTGCACGTGCCTGAGGTCGTTGTCGCTGGTCTCCAGACGGCTGGATACTTCGGCAAGCATGGTCTTCAGCGTCTGGAGCCGGTCATTCGAGGCATCCTGCAGGAACTTGAGCTGGCTGCACCTGGTTTCGAGCCGGCCTTTCGTTTCACCCAGAGAGGCTTCGAGTACCTTTATCCGGTCATGTGCCAGCTGGTACTGCGCCTCAACCCCGACAACCAACTGCTCAAGTTCCGACAGCCTTTTATCATCGGCGACTCTCGCCGTCTCGGCTTGTTTGTGTGCTTGCTCCAGCGTGTCGATCTTCCGGGCCACCCCGGTGCCATGGCGCTCAAAATCAGCCCGGGTTTGTTCCAGCTGAGCAGTCAGCGAGTTTTGCGCCTGCACGAGGGTCAACACCTCTCTGTCCAGCGCTTCGAAGCGCGGGCGGGTGTTCCTGTGAAGCCCGAATGCCTTATTGATCCCGGCGGCCGCCTTTCGCCAGACTTGCTCGAGGGTGTCCAATCGTTAGTACCGTTCGTTGTCTAATTATATTATCGCTCCTCTGTTCCCAGATCGCGACGCACCGGGACACCTGAGTATAGGGGGTTGCACAGGATATGACAGATCCGCATGCTGTATCTGAGCCGTTTGTCCATTGCCAGAAAGCACATAACTAACTGTAAATAAATGATATGTTATCCGCCAATGCGGGATACCGAATGGGGTACCACCGGGGGAAAACAATACTTTCGTGACTCGGGGTGATCGAGTTGACCGGACTGCGATATTATTCCGGTTCGCTCGGGACACTGTATTGATAATGATACGGACGTGAGATCGGGGACTACGGAGCTATAGTTGCAGAACAGGATTATCACATACGGTACAGGCCTCGCCGGTTACCGCCTCGCTCATGCTGAAGGCCTACGTCCGGTCTTATGAACCGCAAACCGGACATTAAGACAACGGTCTTGCGGGGTGTCTACGAAGACAATGCAGGCATCCCGCGCTCCTGCCATGGCAGGCGGCGATCGAAGTTCCCTTCCGGGCCATCGTCGTCCGGACGCCTGGGCAAGCTTACCCTGCTTGCACTACTGGGCCTGGTCGCCATTATCGGTATCAACTTCCGGTTCGTGACGGTAAGCGTGACCGGTCCGGCCGCCATGCAGGTGATGCCAGTGCAGTCTCAGCCATTGCTGGCGGAGACCATGCCGGCCCTGTCCGTATCGGCTGCCGACCTCGTGTACGACAGGTATCGTCCGACCGAGGTTCTCGGGAGCACCACCGGGGACAATCGCGATGGCACCGTGCTTTCCCACGTCGGCATGCCTTTGGCAGAACTGTTCAGTCTGAAAGTGAAGACGATCGTCATCGATCCGGGACACGGCGGGATCGATCCGGGGGCCAAAGGCCATCGGGGCCTCATGGAAAAGGATGTCACACTTGATATCGCGAAGCGCCTGCGGGACAAGCTCGTCAAATTGGGTAAGTACCGAGTTCTGCTCACCCGCGACGATGACAGGAAAGTCTACCTGAAAGAACGGGTGGCCTTCGCAAAAGCAAAAAGGGCAGATTTGTTCATCTCGATCCATATCAATTCCGTACCTGCCGAGGCCGGATCCGTGAATTATGTCGAGACCTACTATTTCGGTGCACGCGCAGATCAGCAGTCACTCGACATGGCGGAAAAGGAAAATCGCGACTCCGACTACACCATCGGTGACTTTCGCGAGGTCGTCGCAAGGATCGGCGATACACTGAAGCGCGAGGAATCGAGGGAACTTGCGTGGTCCATACACAAGCACCTGTACACGAGCCTGAAACGCCAGAATCCGGACATCGTGGATGCTGGCTTCAAGGCAGGACCTTTTATGGTACTACTGGGCGTGCAGGTACCTAGCGTGCTTGTCGAGGTTTCATGTATCAGCAACGAAGCCGAGGAAGCCCGCCTCGGCACCCGGGCATACCGGGACAGTGTCGCAGACTTACTCAAGGACGGGATCGTTGAATATCTCGACCATCCTGCATACCTGAAAACAATTGACAGAGGTGAAACACAATATGTCGCCAGCCAAGAAAGATAACATGTTATATATCGGTATTGACTTGGGAACCTCCAGGTCGGTGGTGTCCTGCAGCAATGGCAGCCGGAAATGGGTGGAAAGCTATGTCGGCTGGCCAAAGGATTTCGTCGCCAAGAAAATGCTTGGGAAACGCGTGCTGTTCGGCAGTGACGCAGTGGAACACCGGCTTGCACTGAATCTCTCGCGGCCGCTGAAAAACGGTGTGCTCAAGGAAGGCACTGAACAGGACGAAGCAGCCGTGCAGGAACTGATCGGCCACCTGATTGAACTGGCCGATGTCGGACAGGACAACGATATCTGCGTAGCCGTAGGCGTGCCGGCCGAAGCGCTCAAGATCAACAAAACCGCAATCAAGAATGCCATATCCCAGCACGCCAAAAAGTTGATGGTGGTCTCCGAACCCTTTTCCGTAGCCTACGGGCTGGGCGCACTCGACAACACGATGATCATCGACATTGGCGCCGGAACCGTGGACTTCTGCATCATGCACGGTACAGTGCCCCTGGAAGAAGACCAGCGCAGCATCCTCATGGCGGGCGACTACGTGGACGAGCAACTTTTCAAGCTATTGACCGAAAAGCACCCCGAGGCCGATTTCACCCTGACCATGGTGCGCAAGTTCAAGGAAAAACACGGTTTCGTAGGCGAGCCGAAAAGGCGCGTTAAGATCGAGGCGCCTGTGGACGGAAAATTCACGGAATTTGATATCACCGAGGAAATGCGCAAGGCTTGCGAGAGTCCAATGCCCGCCATTATCGAAACCGCCATCGATCTCATCGCCAATTTTGATCCTGAATTCCAGCAAGCCGTGCGCAAAAACATCATCGTGGCCGGGGGCGGGAGTCAGCTTGCTGGTCTCAACACTTTTCTCAGCGAGGCCACGAAGCAATTCGAACCCTGCACCTTCACCTGTATTACTGATCCGCTGTATGCAGGTGCTGACGGTGCGTTGCAACTGGCAGACGATATGCCTGAGGAATTTCTGGAAAAGCTCTGAGAAGCAGAATCGTGTCCCCGCATTCGCTCCCTTATCAATAGCGACAGAGCTACCGCAACTCTGGCCGACTATGACATCACGCTGTTCTATGATTTTGATGCGGCCTTCGACAATGGGCCGGCCGGTTTGGGAACGATCAACATGACGAATGCGATACTTGGCGGTTCGGATCCGTCCGCGACCTTGGTCGAGGATTCTCAGAATCTTATGTTCAGTTTCCTGGCAACTGACAACCCAGGTGTGATCAGTGCGCCAACGTACTCTCCTTTCGATCCGAATGCGCTTGGCGAGTACAACTTTGGTATCTCGGTCGGACAATCCGGATGGGGCGTTGAAAATGTCAGGATGGACGTTCAGGTTGCGCCGATACCAGCTGCTGTATGGCTGTTCGGGTCCGGCTTGCTGGGTCTCGCTGGAATAGCAAGGCGTAAGAAAGTGTAAGCCACTACAGCATCATGAATAGAGACGGCGACTTCGGTCGCCGTTTTTGTTTGAGCTGTATGCCCGGAGTTGGCCGAACCTGGAAGTGAATCGCCCCGGCTTTAAAAGTTCGGTTCGGTGCTGGTTCGGATGTCGGTCTACACAAACCCTCCCGCTGCTTCGACTTACCCGTATCCCGTTTGGAATCGCACCGCACACAGTTCGGTATAGGGTCGGTCGGGGCCGGGGTTCGGTGGAGGCAACAAAAAAGCCGTTACGCGTCTTCCGTTTTCCGCTGCGATAACAACGAGTTAGTGTTCCTCATAATCCCTTGGCCCCAGGTTCGAGTCCTGGCGGGCCCATCAAACTCCACTCCCTGACTAGATCGCATCCTTGCGTTCCATAATCGCCCGGTAGTACTGGTTCTGTTCGCCCTGACTGTCGCCACCTCCGGATACCAGCGCGCCCGAACTGTAGGTGATGTCGAAGGGCGCGGCGAGGTTCATGGTGTGCTCCCCGCCTGTAAAGGTTTACCTGTCCGGGTAACAGCATGACCAACCTGCTTGTTATATCGCCAGCCGGCCCGGCAGTCCGCCCTTGTAAAACACAAATTCCCTGCCAACATTGGTATTAACAGGGTTGATGAATTTTGCTGCATTAATCGCCGCTGCGGTCTGCTGTAGCGGGTTTGGTGCCCGCCACAATCCAACGAGGGAGGTCTGAACCATGGTTATCGACAAGCTTTTGCTGCTTGCGGTGGCGTTCTTCATCATCTTGATGGGCGGTTTTCTGTTTTTCGTGTGGCAAAATAGCCGCGCTACTCACGAAAAGATCCGCCAGCTTTCGCAACAGCACACCCTCATCCATGCCGACGATCACGCCCGGAAGCTGTGTATCGCCATGCACCAGTTATACCCGAAGATGCATGCCGGCGTAGACTACCTTATCAAGCGTGACGCACCGGGAGAAATGCCCTATATCGCCGACTGGAATGCCGCGGAACCCAAGCCCACGCAAGAGCAGCTGGAAACCGCCTTCACCCGGGTGGCCGGCAGGAGCTACGTTGACCTCCGGCGGGCCGAGTATCCGGGGGTGGGCGACCAGCTGGACGCCGCCTACAAGGCACGCCGTGGGGATCCTTCCGAACAGCACGCGCAAGATGCCCTGATCACCGACATCAAGATGAAATACCCGAAACCGGGCGTCTGCTGAGCAGCGCGACGATTCCGGTCGCCGGGTACATGTCAACAGGTTAAAGGGATTGTCTGTCGAGCGGGGGTTTGTGTTCCCCGGATTGGGGGTTGATGTCAATCAATGGCCCGCTTGCGGGAGGCGCGAGGCTGGCCTTGTACTGGCGTGCGCGGTAGAAGTATCCGCCAAGTGCGCCGGCAGCCGTGGACAGCGCGATAATACCGACGGTCAGGAACTGGGTGAGCATCAACAGGGCGCCGATCGCGATAATCCCCGAGAAGGCGGCGCCCACCTTGAAATTGGCCTTTGCGTGCGTTGTCCTGGCCTCTCTGGCGATGTCCTTCTGTGCCTGTTTCATGGCGCGCGCCTTGGAGCGTTCCGCATTGACGCGCAGATTTTCCCGCTCCCGCGCGAACTGTTCGCTGACCCTGGCGAGGTGGTCCTTGCGCAGGTGATGGGCAATGGAAGCAAACCAGAAGGCTGCCAGGAAGCCGATCACCACCACGGGAACAATCACGCGCAACAGGCCTGGGCCCTGCAGATCGGCGGGTGCCAGCAGCACTATGGTGACGGTTGCCGCCTGTACCAGAACAATACCCAGTAGAAATTTGAGCATAACGGTAAGGTAAAACGGCTGCGTGCCTCAGGCATTCCTGCTGTCTGGCATGACTGGGCCCGGTGTTTTCCTTCTCCTGTTCCTGCCGATTACGGGAAATCATAGCATTGTGCCCCTGCCACCGCGATGCGGCGTGCGTGCCACGGGATGACCGGTGCAACTCGCCCGCAGGCGACCCCGCCCTTGAAGAGTGACTGTTTTGGCGTAACCCTTATACTTCCGGCCCGGTCTGACACATAAACAGAGGGTTACTGTTCCTCATAATCCGTTGGTCCCAGGTTCGAGTCCTGGCGGGCCCACCAGACTCCGCGCCGCGCCTAAATTGAGTCCTTGCGTTCTATGATCGCCCGGTAGTACTTGTTCTGCTCTCCCTGACTGTCGCCACCACCAAATACCAAAGCGCCCGAACTGTAAGTGGTGCCGAAGGTCGCGGCGAGGTTCACGGTCTGCGCGAGGCCATCGATGAACTGGTGGTCGGACAGATCCGACAGCGGATGTATAAAGGCCTCCACAGTATGCCGTTGGCGATTGAGTAGCGCGCATCCAGTGCCAAGTCGAAGTTGGCCTGCATAAGCCGCAGCAACAGGCTTTCATCAAGATCTTTCACTTCCGCGACGGGGACAATGATTCGCATGCGATCGGCATTTTCGTCGGTGATCACACTCGCGGCAAAGTCGTGCAAGGTAAACCGCCAATAGCCCGGTTTACCCTCGACATCCTTGGCGACCCCCTCGATCAGCGCCGGTAGGCGCTGGTTGTTCATGGCTTGGCTCGCCTGGGGTGGCTCGGCCTGCTCGGCCGCGGACGAACCCAGGCAGCAACTCAATACCGCAGCCAGAATCAAATATCGATTCATGCAACCCCCCGTTTGCGCTGACATCGCACCGCCTTGGCAGACGGCCACATTAGTGCTTTAATGCCGAAGCCTGTAACGATAGTGGTTTGGGAGCAACGCGATGAGCAACAACAGCCCGCAGATAAAAGATGACCCCATGTACCGCTTGCTGCGCGAGGGCGCGATAGAGGAGTTCAACCAGCGCCGCGCGGCGGGTGAGCACTGCGATCTCACCGGCTGCGATCTGCGCACCATTGACCTGCGCAAGCTGGACGCACGAGGCCTCGATTTGCGCGACTGCTATTTCAGGCAGGCCGATCTGCGCGGGCTCGACCTGTCAGACGCCAATCTCGAAGGCGCCAGCATCAATGCTGCGAAAATATCCGGCACCTACTTTCCCAAGGCGCTGTCGGCCGAAGAGATCAATCTTTCCCTCACACACGGCACCCGCATGCGCTACCGCTGAGCGTCGGCCAGCAACTCGACATAGCTCGCGTACCAGAAGATGGCATCGGCCAGACCGGCGCGCGCCTGCTGCAGATGGTCTGCGAGCAACGTTTGGATGTTTTTGTCCCTGGCCAGTACCGGGTCTTCCCGGCTCAGGCGGCTGATCACCGCAGACGCCGAAGGTAACGGCCCGTCTTCGATGGCGAGCCTGCCGTCGAGCATGGGGACCAATGGGGTGTCGCTCTGTTGCCAGCGGCCGTTGGTGAAATAGCGCTGCCAGGCCAGGCGCACCAGCCGCTCCACCGCTTTCCCGGTTGCGTTGCGATCGCCACCGGCCTGCCCCCAGTCCCACAGGCCCTGCGCCACCAGCGCATAGTCTTCCAGCGAGGCTTCCCCCAGCGCCTTGTCGCCGTCCCGCGCACGCAGCAGCTGGCGGCCGTCCCACAGCCGCCCGTTCAGGTAGGCAGCCAGGCGTTCCGCGTGCGTCACGTAGCTTTTGTCACCCGTTACCGAGTAAGCCCGGGCCAGTGCGCTCAGCGCCAGGCCGTTCCAGGCGGCCAGCACTTTGTCATCAGGCAGCAGTTCCCGTTGGCTACGCGCAGCCAACATTTTGTCGCGCGCCGACGCCAGAGCGCTGTCCAGTTTCCCGACTGACCAACCGAGCGTCTTTGCCGTCTCTTCCCGACCGGCCTGCCAGCGCGGCAAATACCCGTACTCGCTGTCGGCCGGCGACCCGCCCAGCCAGGCGGCCTGCACCGCGGCGTACTCCTGGTCCGTCAGCAACTTCTTCAACTGCTCGCCGGTCCACAGGTAGTAAGCGCCTTCACGGCCCTGGCTGTCGACAGCGGAAAAGCTGCCGATGAAGGCGCCCTCATCGGTCCACATGTCGCGCAATATGAAATCGACTGTCTCCAGCCCGATGACCCGGTAGTGCGCCGAGTCGTACAATGCCGCGGCATCCAGGTAGAGCTCGGCCAGCTGCGCATTGTCGTAGAGCATCTTTTCGAAATGCGGTGTCTGCCAGGCGGGATCGGTGACATAGCGGAAGAACCCGCCGGCGAGGTTGTCGTGCAGCCCCTGGCTGGCCATGCGGTCCAGCGTCAGGCGGATAAAGTCATCCAGCTGTGCGGCTTTTCCCTGGCGGCGCAGGTACAGCAGCGCCCGCAGCTGCGACACCATGGGAAACTTGTTCTGCTGGCCGAAACCGCCGGCAAGTTCGTCCTTGAGGCTGTCGATCTCGGTCATAAGGCCCGGCACCAGGGCGGCGGCAACCGGCGCCCGTTTGCTGTCCCCTGCCCGCACCTGGCGCCATTCGTCCATCGCCTGGTGCGCGGCCTGCCGCAACTGCGCCTCGTTCAGCGCCCACTGCTTGTGGAACTGCTGGAGCATTCGAACAAAGCGGTCGCGCGGTACATACAGCATGCCGGCTATCGGGTAACCGTCGGGGGTGAGGAACACGTTCAGCGGCCAGCCCGACTGTCCTTGCAGCAGCTCGACGAACTCGATCAGGTGGGCATCGAGTGCGGGGTTGAGTTCACGGTCGATTTTTACCGGAACGAAATAGTGATTGAGCAGATCGGCGACTTTCGGGTCGCGGTAGCTCTCGCGCTGCATCACGTGACACCAGTGGCAGGAAAAATAACCGCTGGAGATAAACAGCGGGCGGTTGAGACGGCGCGCCAACGCCAGCGTCTGCCGGTTCCAGCGCTGCCAGTGCACCGGGTCGTCGCCGTGCATGGCGAGGTAGGGCGAGGGATGCCCCTTGAGCTGGTTGCTCAGCTCGTCCTCGCCGGCAAACGCGAGGGGGCTCAAAGCTCCGATCAGACAGCACAGAAGCAGGTGGTGAAACCGGAGCGTCTTCACCATCAGCTGTCGGGTGACCCGCGAGTCTCCTCTTCGTCCATACGGTCGAGTTCCCGTTCCATGTCGTCGTCACTCATCGGCTCATACTCCGTGTGCCCGCTGTCGTTGGCATCCTCGGACTTTTGCGGGGCGAAGCGCACACCCATGAACACGCCGATTTCAAACAGCAGCCACATGGGCACAGCCAGCAGGGTCTGGGAAATGATATCCGGCGGCGTCAGCACCATGCCGATAACGAAGGCCGCGACAATAATATAGGGGCGCTTGTCCTTCAGCGCCTGGGCCTCGACGACACCCGTCCACATGAGCAGAACCACCGCCACAGGCACCTCGAAGGCGATCCCGAAGGCGAAGAACATGGTCAGCACAAAATCAAGGTAGCGGCTGATGTCGGTCATCACCTCGACACCTTCCGGCGCCGTCTTGGTCAGAAAACCGAACACCAGCGGGAAGACGACGTAATACGCAAAGGCCGCGCCGAGATAGAACAGAAAGGTACTGGATACCAGCAGTGGCACGACCCGCTTGCGCTCGTGCCGGTACAGACCCGGGGCAATGAATGCCCAGGCCTGGTAGAGAATAAACGGCATGGCGATAAAGATGGCCACCACCATCGCCAGTTTAAACGGCGTGAAAAACGGTGACGCGACATCGATGGCGACCATCGAGGAGCCTTCCGGCAGTTGCGAGGTCAGCGGCCCCGACAGCTTGCTGAACAACCAGTTGGCGAAAGGCGCCAGCCCGAGAAAAATCAGGATCACCGCCACAACCACCCGCAACAGGCGATCGCGCAGCTCGATCAGGTGTGAAATGAAGGGCTGTTCATCGCCGCTGTCGGGCGGCGCCTGGTTATCCGTTTGTGTCATGTGATTTGTCGGCAACCGCTGTGTTGTCTTTGTTCTTTTCTGCCGACGCCGCCCCTGCCTGTGGGTCCAGGCTGTTGCGGGTGTCTTCGACGATGTCGTAAAGACTCTGGGATTCGGACTGCTTGCTCAGCGCTTTCTTGAGTTCATCGGCCGCCAGCTCGCGGTCGATATCGGCTTTCACCGAGCTGACAAAACGCCGTGCGCGGCCGACCCACATCCCCGCCGTGCGCGCCACGCGCGGCAGGCGCTCAGGGCCGATCACCAGCAGGGCGACCACAGCGATAACCAACAACTCCGCAAAGCCAATGTCGAACATGGCAGGTCAACGCGCGCTCAGACGTTGTCGTGCTTCTTGGAGGTCACTTCGCCCTCGATAACGTTGCCGCTACCCTTGTTTTCGAGCTTGCTGTCACCGCTATCGACGCTGTCGTCCTCTTTCATCGCCTGGCGAAAGCCCTTGATGGCGCTGCCGAGGTCGCCGCCCAGATTGCGCAGGCGCTTCGCTCCGAACAGCACCAGTACAATGGCGAGAATGATCAACAATTGCCAGATACTGATACCCATAGTGATTGTCTCCCGGATAAAATTTGGCTTGGAAAAGGATCAGGAGTGGTTTCGCGACGCTTTTTCTTCCAGGCCCGACAGGCCGAAGCGACGTTCTAGTTCATTCAACACCTTTTCCGGACCCACACCCTGGTGGGCCAGTAATATTAATGTATGAAACCACAAATCCGCGGTCTCATAAACCAGTTGCTCGGTGTCGCCGCCCTTGGCGGCAATCACAGTTTCGGTGGCTTCCTCGCCGACCTTTTTCAAAATCGCATCCAGCCCCTTGCTGTAAAGGCCGGCGACATAAGAGGTTTCCGGGTCGGCCTGTTTGCGCTGCTCCAAGACCGCAGCGAGTTTTTCCAGGGTCTGATCCGACATTTCAGCGCTTCCCGTATATATCGGCTGGATCTCTCAATACCGGATCGACGGTCTGCCATTCCCCGTCTTCCAGGCGCTGGAAAAAACAACTGCGCCTTCCTGTATGACAAGCGATACCACCAATCTGTTCGATTTGCAGGATAATGACATCATTGTCGCAATCCAGGCGGATTTCCTTAACTCTCTGCTGGTTTCCGGATTCTTCGCCCTTGTGCCAGAGCTTTTGCCGCGATCGCGACCAGTAGACGGCGTGATCGCCCTCGGCCGTCAAACGCAAGGCATCCCGGTTCATCCAGGCGACCATGAGAACCCGGCCGTCAGCAGCGTCCTGGGCAATGGCCGGAACCAGTCCGTCGCCGTCCCATTTGACCGCGTCCAGCCAGTTTTCAGCCATCCCGGTCACCCGCGCGGGCACACGCCGCCTTACAGAGGAAATGGCATGCGCCGGTGCCCGGCAGCTGCGAGTTCAGCGGTGTTATAGCCTCACCTCTATACCCCGTTCGGCCATACGCTGTTTGGCCTGCTCAATGGTGTATTCACCGAAGTGAAAAATGCTCGCCGCGAGCACGGCATCGGCGCCGCCGTCGAGCACCCCCTCGACCAGGTGGTCGAGATTTCCAACGCCACCGGAGGCGATGACCGGCACGTCCACCGCCTCGCACACCGCGCGGGTCAGCGCCAGATCGAAACCGTTCCTGGTCCCGTCGCGGTCCATGCTGGTGAGCAGGATTTCGCCCGCACCGAAGGCCACCATCTTCCTGGCCCATTCCGCAGCGTCTATCCCGGTGGGTTTGCGGCCACCGTGGGTGAAAATTTCCCAGCGCGGCGTGCCCGACGAGGCGCCATCGTCCACCCGCTTGGCGTCAATGGCAACCACAATACACTGCGAACCGAACTTGTCGGCGGCCTGACGCACGAACTCGGGGTTGAAAACCGCGGCCGTATTGATCGCGACCTTGTCCGCCCCGGCGTTGAGCATGCGGCGGATATCGGCGAGTTCGCGGATACCGCCGCCAACCGTCAGCGGGATGAACACTTCGCCGGCGACCTGTTCAACCACGTGCACCATGGTCTCGCGCTGTTCGTGGCTGGCGGTAATATCCAGAAACGTAAGCTCATCGGCGCCCTCGGCATCGTAACGCCGGGCGATCTCGACCGGGTCACCGGCGTCGCGAATATCGACAAACTGCACGCCCTTGACCACGCGGCCGGCATCGACGTCCAGGCAGGGAATAATGCGTTTGGCGAGCGGCATGCGGACCGGCTCTAGCCGGCGTCGACCAGCTTCTGCGCTTCGGCGAGGTCGACCGTTCCCTCGTACAGCGCACGCCCGATAATCACCCCCATGATGCCCTCGTCGGCCACCGCCTGCAGCGCCTTGATGTCATCCAGGGTGCTGATGCCGCCCGAGGCAATCACCGGAATACTGATCTGGCTGGCCAGCGCGGCTGTCGCCTCGACATTGACGCCCTGCATCATGCCGTCCCGGCTGATATCGGTATAGACAATAGCGCTCACACCGTCGCGCTCGAAACGCCGCGCCATGTCGATGACATCATGGTTGGAGAGTTTCGACCAGCCTTCGATGGCCACCTTGCCGTCTTTTGCATCGAGGCCGATGATGATATGGCCCGGGAACTCCAGGCACAGGTCATTGACAAAATGCGGCGCACTGACAGCCTTGGTACCGATAATGACGTACTGCACACCGGCGTCGAGGTACAGTTGCACCGTGTCCTCGTCGCGGATCCCGCCGCCGACCTGTATCGGCACATCGGGAAAGGCTTCGGCGATGCGGTGTATGGCGTCGGCGTTCACCGGTTTGCCGGCAAGCGCCCCGTTCAGATCCACCAGGTGCAGGCGTTTCGCCCCGGCCTCCACCCAACGTTTTGCCATGTCCAGCGGATCATCGGCAAACACGGTCTCGTCCTCCATGCGCCCCTGGCGAAGACGCACACATTTGCCGTCTTTCAGGTCAATGGCGGGAATCAGCAGCATGCTTCTGTCCTCAATGGTCTGTCTCCTTCCACAAAAATCACCCCAATCGCCTTCACGCCCGGCCATCCCAGCGGCTGAAATTGCCTAGCAGCGTGAGGCCGGCCCGCTGGCTCTTCTCCGGGTGAAACTGTACCGCAAACAGGTTTTCACGGGCCAGCGCGCAACAGAACTCGCGCCCGTAGTCGGCCCGGCCCACAATCAGGGCCGGATCGACCGGCTCGGTGTAATAACTGTGAACAAAATAAAAGCGGCTGTCCTGGTCGATATACCGCCAGAGCGGATGCGCTTCCTGGTGTACCTGGTTCCAGCCCATGTGCGGGACTTTGAGCTTGTGGCCGTCCGGGCCGGGCACATGGTCGGGGAAGCGCTTGACCTCACCCTGCACCAGCCCGAGGCAGGGCGTACCACCGTTTTCCTCGCTGCGTTCGAACAGCGCCTGCATACCGACACAGATGCACAGCATGGGTTTGCTGGCGGCCGCCTTGCACGCCACCTCGCCGAGCCCCGTACGCGTCAGTTCCTGCATAGTGTGGCCGATCCCGCCAACGCCGGGAAACACCACCCGGTCGGCAGACAGAATAACGTCGGGCTCGGAAGTGATCCTGACACGGGCATTTTCGGCAACCCGCTCCACCGCCTTGGCGATGGAATGAAGATTACCCATTCCGTAGTCGATGATGGCTATGGTAGACATGAACCTGGAACTCAGTGATCCGCTGTGAGCGGCCTGACGCTTTTTACAGTGTCCCCTTGGTAGACGGCATCATACCAGCCATGCGCGGATCCGGCTCGGCCGCCATCCGCAGTGCCCGGCCAAACGCCTTGAATACCGTCTCGGCAATATGGTGGGCATTGTCGCCGCGCAGGCAATCGATGTGCAGCGTCACTTTGGCGTGGTTGACAAACCCCTGAAAGAATTCGTGCAACAGATCGACATCGAACTCGCCAATGCGGGCGCGCGCGAAACTGACGCCGTACTCGAGCCCGGGACGCCCGGAGAAATCCAGCACCACCCGCGACAGCGCTTCGTCAAGCGGCACATAGGCGTGGCCGTAGCGGCGAATGCCCTTTTTGTCGCCCAGCGCCCGGTCGAAGGCCTGCCCGAGCGTGATGCCGATGTCCTCCACGGTGTGATGAGCGTCGATATGCAGATCCCCTTTGGCGACAATCCCGAGGTCCAGAAGGCCGTGCCGCGCCACCTGGTCCAGCATGTGCTCCAGAAAGGGAACCCCTGTGTCCAGCTCGACCTTGCCGCTGCCATCCAGGTTGAGGTTGACCTCAATCCGGGTTTCGAGGGTGTCGCGCTTCACCTGCGCTGTACGTGCGGACATTTTTATTCAATCATTTCAATCAGTCTTGCGAGCTTAGCATCCTAGCTGAAATCCTACCGGTAGAGAACCATTTACCCAAAACTTATCCGATTAATTGTTATAGCCTTTTGAATTTTCTCATATTACACTATGAACCCCAATCCGGTGATCGACATGCCGACACGCAAATCCGAAAAAGTAGTCTCGCTCAAAGACATCAAGGTCGCCTGTGGCGAGTGCACGCTCAACGAGATCTGTCTGCCCGTAGGCGTCGATGCCACCGATCTCGGAAAACTGGATTCAATCATTGACCGCAAGCGCCCGCTGGCGCGCGGGGACCACCTTTTCCGTAATGGCGACGCGTTTCGCTCGCTGTACGCCGTGCGTTCGGGATCGCTGAAGACCTATGCAACCTCACCGGACGGACAGGAGCAGGTGATGGGCTTCCTCCTGCCCGGTGAACTGGTTGGCCTCGACGCCATTGCGGATTCGTACCACCCGCTGTCGGCCAGGGCCCTCGAAACCACCAGCGTCTGTGAAATACCGTTTTCCGATCTCGAATCGCTCAGCGCGCAACTTCCCACCCTGCAACATCAGCTGCTGCGCATCATGAGCCAGGAAATCCGCGACGACGAGCACAACATGGTGGTGCTGGGGCAGAAGTCCGCAGAGGAGCGCCTCGCAGCTTTCCTTATCGGCCTGTCAAACCGCTTTCAGCGCCGCGGCTTTTCGCCCAACCAGTTCAATCTGAGCATGTCGCGCGGCGACATCGGCAACTACCTCGGCCTGGCGCTGGAAACGGTCAGCCGCCTGTTCACGCGATTTCAGAACGAGAACCTGTTACGCGTCGACCGCAAACACATCGAATTGCTGGACCGCCAAAGACTGTATACCTATTCCGGCTCCCAGTGCAGCGAGCAGAAAGACCCGCAGGAATCCTCCGGCCGCTGACCGCGACCAGCCGCGCCCGCGGCAGCGCTGAAATCGGCGCACGAGAAAGGCCCTCGACAAAAAGTTCCCGCACAGCATTTGCGCCAGATCAACTTCTGTCCATAAATAAGCCTGCGCTAATGCAGATTTGATCTGCATCAATGTACCAAAAGTTCTCAACCCCCAGAGTGGGCGCCGGTTCTTAACGCTCAGTGGGAGATATTCAAAATGATCAATCTGAAACACGCTGCACTCGGCGCAGCCATCACCGCCGCCCTGTTCTCGGCCCAGGCCATGGCTAACGAAGCCGGCGACTTGAAGCTGCGCGTCGGTGCCGCCGGCGTTTATCCGACCGGAGAGTCCGGCAACATCGACGCATTGGGCTCCGATGCCAAGGTGGAAGCCGACTCCGCCTGGAGTCTGGGCCTCAGCCTGACATACATGCTCACCGACAACATCGGCGTGGGCCTGCTCGGTGCCTACCCCTTCAAGCACGACATCCAGGGCAAGGGCAGCATTTCGGGCCTTGGCAACGTCGCCGAAGTCACGCAGCTGCCGCCGACGCTCACCCTGGAGTACGTTTTCAATAACAGCAGCGCCTTCACCCCCTTTGTCGGCGCCGGCCTGAACTACACCTACTTCTGGGACGAGAAGGGCAAAGGCGCGCTCGACGGCACGACTGTGGATGTCGACGACTCTTGGGGCTATGCTCTGGAAGCCGGTCTCGACTATGATATCAATGACAAGTGGATGGTAGGTGCCCAGGTTTACTACATCAATATCCAAACCAGGGCGAAAACCGCCGTCGGCAATTTCGACGTCGATGTGAACCCCGTCGCCTACTTGTTCACCGCCGGATACAAGTTCTGATCCGCAGCAGTACCGGCAATAGCGGCAGTGGCGTTGACGCCACTGCCTTTTTACGTCAAAAAACCATCAAATCATAGGAAAACGCTATGGACTCACAGACCACGTATAACTATAAGGTCGTGCGCCAGTTCACCGTGATGACCGTCGTGTGGGGCATCGTCGGTATGCTGGTCGGGGTGATTATCGCCGCCGAGCTGGTATGGCCGGATTTGAGCATGAATTTGCCATGGTTCCATTTCGGCCGGCTGCGCCCGCTGCACACCAATGCGGTTATCTTTGCTTTTGGCGGCTCCGCATTGTTCGCTACCTCATATTATGTTGTGCAGCGTACCTGCCAGGCACGCCTGTTCGGCGGCGGCCTTGCGGCGTTCACCTTCTGGGGATGGACCCTGATCATCCTGCTCGCCGCGATCAGCTTTCCGCTGGGGATAACCACCAGCAAGGAATACGCCGAGCTCGAGTGGCCCATCGATATACTGATTACCGTGGTCTGGGTGGCCTACGCCATCGTTTTCTTCGGCACGATCATGAAACGGCGGGTCAAGCACATCTACGTGGCCAACTGGTTCTACGGCGCCTTTATTCTCACCATCGCCGTGCTGCACGTGGTCAACAGCGCCGAGCTGCCGGTTACATGGACGAAGTCCTATTCAGTCTACCCCGGCGCCATCGACGCCATGGTGCAATGGTGGTACGGCCACAACGCAGTCGGCTTCTTCCTGACCGCGGGCTTCCTCGGCATGATGTATTACTTCGTGCCCAAACAGGCGGGGCGCCCTGTGTATTCCTACCGCCTGTCGGTGGTGCACTTCTGGGCGCTGATCTCCACCTACATGTGGGCCGGCCCGCACCACCTGCACTACACCGCGCTGCCGGTCTGGGCACAGTCGCTGGGCATGGTGTTCTCGCTGATCCTGCTGGCGCCGTCCTGGGGCGGCATGATCAACGGCATCATGACCCTGTCGGGGGCCTGGCACAAACTGCGCACCGATCCGATTCTTAAATTCCTGATCGTATCCCTGTCTTTCTACGGCATGTCGACCTTCGAAGGGCCCATGATGTCGATCAAAACAGTAAACGCCCTGTCTCACTATACCGACTGGACCATCGGCCACGTGCACTCGGGCGCACTGGGGTGGGTGGCGATGGTATCGATCGGCTCGGTGTACTTCCTGATACCCAAGCTCTTCGACCGCGAACAGATGTACTCCATCCGGCTCATCGACTGGCACTTCTGGATGTCGACCATCGGAGTCGTGCTGTACATCGTCTCCATGTGGATCGCCGGTGTCATGCAGGGCCTGATGTGGCGTGCAATCAACGATGACGGCACCCTGACCTACAGCTTCGTGGAATCCCTGGAGCGCATGTATCCGTTCTATTTTGTACGCTTTCTGGGCGGCGCACTGTTCCTGGCCGGCATGCTGGTCATGGCATACAACGTCGTTAAAACTGTCTCCGGCGCCCGTCCTGTCGACGCACCGATTCCGCAGACGGCCTGAGCAAGGAGAACTGTCATGAGTCATGAAGTTGTCGAAAAAAACATTGGCCTGATGGCGTTGCTGGTCCTGCTGGTCATCAGTGTCGGCGGCCTGGTCGAAATCGTGCCGCTGTTCTTCCTTAAGAGCACCACGGAACCGGTCGAGGGACTGAAACCCTACACTGCGCTGCAACTCGAAGGCCGCGACGTATACATCCGCGAGGGCTGTTACCTGTGCCACTCCCAGATGATCCGGCCGTTCCGTGCCGAAACCGAACGCTATGGCCACTACTCGGTCGCCGGCGAGTTCGTCTATGACCACCCGTTCCAGTGGGGATCAAAACGAACAGGTCCGGACCTGGCGAGAGTGGGAGGGCGTTACAGCGACGACTGGCACCGCGTACACCTGAACAACCCGCGTGACGTGGTGCCCGAGTCCAATATGCCCGCGTTCCCGTGGTTGTCGGAAAACCTGATCGATGCCAGCGTGACGCCTAAAAAGCTGAAGGCCATGCGCACCCTCGGCGTACCCTACACCGATGAAGACATCGCCGGCGCAAGCGCGGCGGTCGAGGGCAAGACCGAGCTCGACGCCCTGATCGCCTATCTGCAAAACCTGGGCACAGCGATTTCTTCGCGGAGGTAACGGCCATGGATATCAATACACTGCGTGGAATCTTTACTGCCCTGGCCCTGATCGCCTTTATCGGGGTGTGTATCTGGGCCTGGAGCGGCAAACGCAAGCGCGCCTTCGATGAAGCGGCAAATCTGCCATTTGCAGATGACACCCTCGACGCACAAAGCAAAGGGGTTAACCATGAATAGTGATTTCGTTTTTTCGAGTGATTTCTGGAACTGGTGGATCATCGGGCTCACGCTGGCGAATATCTTCGGCTGCTGGTGGCTCATCAGCTGGTCGTCCAAGAAACGCCCGGGCGAAGCCGCCGTCGGTGACGTTACCGGCCACAAGTGGGACGAAAACCTGGAGGAGTACAACAATCCCCTGCCGCGCTGGTGGCTGTGGCTGTTCTACATCACCCTGGTGTTCGCCCTCGGGTACCTGACGCTGTATCCCGGGCTCGGCAAAGTACGTGGCGTGCTGGGCTGGACGCAGCAGAATCAGTACCAGGAGGAAATGGCCGCGGCCGAGAAAACCTACGGCCCGCTGTTTGCCAGATACGCCGCGACCCCCATACCGCAGCTCATCAACGACCCGTCCGCGGTCAAGGTCGGCCAGCGCCTGTTCGTCAACTACTGCGCGAGCTGCCATGGTTCCGATGCCGGCGGCGGGCCGGGGTTTCCCAACCTGAGCGACCAGGACTGGTTGTACGGCGGTGATCCGGCCACGATCCAGGCCAGCATCCTCGACGGCCGCAACGGCGCGATGCCGGCCTGGCAGGCGGTTCTCAACGACAAAGGCGTGGATGAAGTCGCGAACTATGTGCTGCAACTGGGCGGGCGAGACGCCGATGCCACCAAGGCGGAAGCGGGAAAGCAGCTCTTCGCCACCTATTGTGCGGCCTGCCATGGCGCAGACGGCAAGGGCAATCAGGCGCTGGGCGCGCCCAACCTGACCGACGATATCTGGCTGTACGGCGGTTCGCCCGGCGTCATTCGTCAAACCATCGCCAACGGACGCAACGGACGCATGCCGGCCCACCGCGATTTCCTCGGCGAAGACAAGGCACACCTGCTGGCTGCCTATATCTACAGTCTGTCCAACAAGTAATTCAGGACGTTCATGTCACCCAGTCAGACGACTGTCGGAAAGACACCGGCTCCCCCGCAGGAGCCGGTGTCATCTGACGAGGTCTACGCCAAGCACAGGAAAGTCTACCCGCGGGAAGTCCACGGCATTTTCGCCAACCTGCGCGTGCTGGGTGTAACGCTGCTCCTGGGCCTGTTCTATGGCGTCGCCTGGCTGCAGTGGAACGGTCACCAGGCAGTACTGCTGGATCTGCCGGCGCGCAAATTCTACATTTTCGGCCTGACCTTCTGGCCCCAGGATTTCTTCTATTTCGCCTGGCTGCTGGTCATCGCCGCATTGACCCTGTTTTATGTCACGTCGCTGGCGGGACGCCTGTGGTGCGGCTATGCCTGTCCGCAAACGGTCTGGACGGAAATCTTCCTCTGGATCGAACGCAAGATCGAAGGCTCGCGCAACCAGCAGATGAAGCGCGACAGCGGTAAAATGACGGCCGCCAAGTTTCGTGTCAAGGCGCTCAAGCACTTCGTCTGGATCAGCTTTTCGCTGTATACCGGCTTTACCTTCGTCGGCTACTTCACGCCGATCCGCGAACTCGCCGTGGAGATGACGCGGCTCAACCTCGGCCCCTGGGAAACCTTCTGGGTGCTGTTTTACGGCTTCGCCACCTATGGTAACGCGGGCTGGATGCGCGAGCAGGTATGCATCTACATGTGTCCGTATGCGCGCTTCCAGAGCGCCATGTTCGACAAGGACACGCTTATTATCGCCTACGACGAACAGCGGGGCGAACCGCGCGGCTCGCGTCAGCGCGGCATCGCCGCGCGCGAGGCCGGTCTGGGCGATTGCATCGACTGCACTCTCTGCGTACAGGTCTGCCCCACCGGCATCGATATCCGCAAAGGTCTGCAATACCAGTGCATCGGCTGCGCGGCATGTATTGATGTCTGTGACCAGGTCATGGACAAAATGAGCTACCCCAAGGGACTGGTACGCTATACCACGGAACATGCCATGGCCGGCAAGGTCACCCACATCCTCCGGCCGCGAACCGTCATGTATACTCTGCTGCTGCTGGCGCTGAGCGCGGGGCTGGTCTACGCCATCACTCAGCGCACCCCGCTGGAGCTTGATATTATCCGGGACCGCAACAGCCTTTACCGCGAGATGAGCAGCGGGTTGGTGGAAAACGTCTATACGCTCAAACTGATTAACATGGATACGAAGCCGCATCGCTATGTACTGGAGGTATCCGGCGAGACTTCGGGACTCAAGAGCCTGGAGCTGATCAGGAAGAATCAGCCCATCGATGTGCCATCCGGTGAAGTACTGACCCTGCCGGTGGCGGTGCGTATCGACCCCGCCGAACTGCGCAAGGCCGCCAACAAGATCGAATTTATTGTTTATGCCGAGGACGATCCGAAACTTTCCCACCGGGAGATCGCGCGTTTTCTCGGACCTGTCATGTCGAGGTAGCAGTGATGAGCGAAGTAATGGTTGATAAGGACTCACGCCCCTGGTATCAGCAGGGCTGGCCCTGGCTGCTGATCGCCCTGCCCGCCAGCGCTGTTGTCGGCGGCATTCTGACAGTCATCATCGCGGTGGAAAGCCCGAATGCCCTGGTGGTTGACGACTATTACAAACAGGGCCTGGCGATCAACCAGGAGAAACACCGCCTGGCGCAGGCCCGGAGCATGCAGCTCAAGGCATTGGTGCGCAACGACGGCGCCCGGCTCATCGTCACGCTCGAGTCACTGCAACCGGTCACCGACCCGACCCTGACCCTGAACATCATCCACGCGACCCGTTCCGAGCTCGATCAGACCTTGCGCCTGCAACGCAACAGTGACGGCAGCTACCAGGCGACAGTCGAGCATCTGCGGACAGGCACCTGGTACCTGCGACTCGAAGATCCACAGCAGACCTGGGAGATACACTCGCGAATCAGGATCGACGGCCCCTTCCAGACCTACGTGACAGCACAGGACTGACCGCGGATGAACACTGAGCACAACGCGCGCGACGAGACTGCCTCCGGAGAGATCCCGCTGGTGCAACGCATTGTCGCTGTCCTGTGGCCGTCTTTTTTGACGGCCGGTCTGGCAACAGCGCTGTTCTTCACGGCGTTCGATCCGCTCGACCTGGCCGCGTTGGTGAACTATCC
>JAJDOI010000229.1 GCA_022340245.1 Thiogranum sp. | reverse complement strand
TCGCGCTTTAGCGCTGCGGGTTCGTAACAACGGTTCCAGGCGACACGGTTGGAGTCGGCCTGTTTCAGTAATGCCGGCAGGATGGTTTGCGGGTCGCCCCTGAAGATCAGCAAATCGCTGCCGCGCTCTCTCAGGGATCGTTGAAGCGCCGTGAGGCTGTGATGCAGCCACCAGGCGCTGGCTTCGCCCAATGGCCAGTCGCCGCCAGGTTCGTCGTGGATATAAGCGGGCACGGGTGTGTAGCCGGCATCGAGCAGCGCTTGCAGCGCCGGATTGTCGGCCAGGCGCAGGTCGAGACGAAGCCACAGCAGGGCCGCGGACATTTTCAGCGCGGTCCGAGGGTTTTCAACGTCTTGTTGACCAGTTGCAGGCCTGCTGCGATGTTTTCTCCCACGCAGATGGCGCCGCTCTGTTCGAGTTTGTCCTGGTGTGAAACCGCCGTTTTGCCGCCGACAAAAACCGGGATGCCGAGTCGGCTGGTGAGTTCCGCCAGTTCCTTCTCGACGACCCCGCGTGCCGGCTTTGCAGAACCCGACAGGATCACGCCGGCACAGGGTTTCTTGTCGAGCACCAGGGGGATCTGTGGCAGGGGAGTATTCGCCCCGAGAATCAGCGCCCGATAGCCGGCATTGACGGCGGCAAGCGCAAAGAACAACAGGCCGATTTCGTGCAGCTCGCCCGGCAGGCAGGCCAGCAGCAACAACGGGCCATTGCCCCGCTGGTTCATGTGGTGAATACGGGTGCCGAGTTTATTGCGCAGGTAGACCGAAAAGAAATGCTCCTCGGCGACGCCGGTGGGGCGACTCTTCCAGCGTTCGCCAAGCAGGCGCAACAGTGGCGTCGTCAGGCGATGGTTGACGATGTCGACAGGGTAGAGTGACAACGCGTCGTTATAGGCGTAGTCCAGTGACTGCTCATCGAAGCGTTCGATGGCTGCCAGCATCTTGTCCTGATAGCTCTTCCATATGTCGCCGTCGTCGCTTGCCGTCGGCGTAACGGCTTGTCCGGGCACCTGGTCGAGCAGCGGTTTGACGTGACTGACGGAAATGCCCTGGTTCAGCAACTCGACAATGCGGTTGATGCGTTCCACATCCTTCTGGGCATAAAGACGGTGGCCTTTCGGCGTGCGCTGCGGGGTGATCAGGCTGTAACGGCGTTCCCAGGCGCGCAGCGTGACGGCGTTGACGCCGGTCAGTATCGACACGGTCCTGATGGGCAAAAGCCCTTCGGCGGGCGGTGTCAGTGTCGTGTTGGCAACCGGCATGGATGCTCCTTGGTTAAATTATACAAATACTGTACACTATTGTATAAGTAAATTGTAGGGCTTCGCCAATCCGGCTGCAAGCCCGAAACGGCCCTTTAACTTTATGTTTTGCCGATACAAATGACTGACCTCAGAATGCTGCTGCAGACCCGGACCGGATTGGGCTGCTCGACCCGGGCGCCTGGTCTGGCAATCGCCCTCGGCGTGGGGAGCTGCCTGCTGGGGGCATGTACCGGTATGCCGGATCGCGTCACACCGGTGTCGGATTTCGATGTCGAGCGCTATCTCGGCAAGTGGTATGAGATCGCCCGCCTCGATCACAGTTTTGAAACCGGCCTCGAACAGGTGACCGCCCACTATTCGGCGCGACCCGACGGGGGTCTCAAGGTGGTGAACCGGGGTTTCGATGCTTCACGCGGCGCGTGGCGGCAAGCCGAAGGCAGAGCCTACTTTATCGGCGACCGGCACACCGGTCGCCTGAAGGTTTCTTTTTTCGGGCCCTTCTATGGCAGTTACAACATCATCGAGCTGGACCGCCCCGGTTACCGTTATGCGCTGGTGTGCGGACCCGATACCTCATACCTGTGGGTTCTCGCGCGACGCCCGGATCTCGATCCGCGCATCGTCGGGCAGCTCGTGGCCCGTGCCGAGGCGTTGGGTTTCGACACCAGCCGGTTAATCTACGTCAAGCAGCGCCCGCAGCAGTGATTGACAGCTCCCGCCTCGTGCCGCTCGTCCAGCCTGGAGCCTGCGCCGGGCGCAGGCCCGTCGACCGTCACGCAGACGTGGATCTGCTGTTTGAGCTTGCCTGGCGCACTGACAACGTGGCCCACAGTGACTGCCTTTTGCAGCGCGGTCTGAACCTGTCGCAGGACTATTTCCCGCCTGCGCTCGGGCATGCGCTCGGCGACATGGCTGTCGGTGAGCGCGTGACCACGGCGTTTGAGCCGGGTCAGCTGGTGTCGGCAAGCGAAAGCGACAACTGTTTCGCGGTGGATGTGCAACGTTTCAGTGCGCCGCTGTACCGGAAGCTGTCCATTCTGCCCGCGGTGGGCAGATTTTATCCGAAGCGCTTCATTGCGGGTGTCAGAGATATTGATTCGCGCGATGTCACGCCGATGCGTATCACCGGTGTCGATGGTCGACTGGACATAGATCTCAATCACCCGCTTGCAGGGCACAATCTGTCACTGACCGCCACGGTTATCGCTGTTGCCACGTCCGGCAGATCCGGTCGGGGAGGGCTGTGCACCGATGTGGCCCGACGGTTGACGGACAACGGCCCCGGCATGCAGGCACGCTGGCACAACAAACCGACTGATTTCTGGGCCGGCCAGCCGTTCGCGCGCGATGATGGATCGCCGGACAGCGGGTTCTATGGCCAGCCGCGCCTTGTCAGTCACATCGATCGCACTGCATCTGCGGTCATCGGCGAGGTCTATGGGCAATGGGTTCCTGACAATGGCCGTGTGCTGGACCTGATGGCGAGCTGGGAATCGCACCTGCCCGACTCGCTGCACACCTTGCACCTGACCGGTCTGGGTATGAATGCAGACGAACTGGCGCGCAACCCGCGGATGGATGACTACGTTGTGCACGATCTTAACGCTGACACCCGCTTGCCGTTCCCGGCCGAAGCGTTCGATGCCGTCATTTGCAGCCTGTCAATCGAATACCTGGTCGAACCGTTTGCAGTGCTCGCCGAAGTCGCACGCGTGTTGAAACCGGGTGGCCGGTTCATTGTCACATTTTCGAACCGCTGGTTTCCGCCGAAGGCTATCCGTGTCTGGGAAATGTTGCACGATTACGAGCGCACGGGCCTGGTGCTGGAGTATTTTCTGCGCAGCGGTGCGTTTGGCGGTCTGCACACCTGGTCATTGCGCGGTCTGCCGCGTCCCGAGGATGATAAATACGCAGACCGGCTGGCGGTCTCTGACCCGGTTCATGCCGTCGGCGCTACCAGGAAAACTCAAGCCATCGGGTAAACCGGTTGCATGCATGATCAATCGCAAAGGAGTGTATCAATGAAGAGCCTGCTTGTTGTGGCGCACGGTAGTCGCCGCGAGGAATCGAACCGGGAGTCCGTGAACTGGTCGGGCAGTTACGGGCGCTGGAAAACCGCTATGAGCGGATAGATTGCGCCTTCCTTGAACTTGCCGAACCCTCGATTCCCGAGGGCCTGAGAGCGCTGATCGCGGCCGGTTGCGAAGACGTGGTGGTGTTGCCGTATTTCCTCTCGGCGGGCCGGCATGTCGCGGCGGATATACCGGGCGAGATTGACAGCGTGCGCACGGAACACCCGGCGGTAAGCATCCGGCTCGCGCCGTACCTGGGAGCCGCGCCGGGTATCCCCGAGGCGCTGCGCTCACAGGCCGATGCGGCTAGTGACTAGCGGCGACTGTCCACGAGCCGCGCTCCGGCGGCGGGCAAGTGCCTGAATCTGCGTTTCCGGTGTGACAGCGCTGGTGGCTGCCTTGCAGTGACGCCGGGTTTTGTATCAGATGATGCTGCGACAGCCCTGGTCTACCTGGCACGCATATGTGCTAGGCTGTTGTCTTATGTGAGGTGGCAGTGAAAGGTACGGGCAGATGCGCAAGCGGATAATTCAACCAGGCGTTCACGGCGGTTCAACCGCCGACGGTCAGCAGTGGCTCGATCTCCAGCAGTTGGTGGAGGTGGAACTCACCTCGGAGGACGGCGAACATCCCATCGAGTCGGCGCTGACAGGCGATACCGGTGCGGGCTGGCGCGCGCAGCAACCCGGGAAGCAGACCATCCGCCTGTTATTCGACAGGCCGCGCAGGCTCAACCATATCCAGTTGGTGTTCGAGGAAACTGAACGGCAGCGCACCCAGGAGTTCGTGCTGCGCTGGTCCCCGGACGGCGGGGCGTCCTGGCGGGAGATAGTGCGCCAGCAATACAATTTCAGCCCGCCGCCCATGAGCCAGGAACTCGAAGATTACAGCGTCGATCTCGACGGTGTGACGACGCTGGAACTGAGTATTGTTCCGGATATCAGTGGCGGGGAGGCGCGTGCGTCGCTTGCCCGCTTGCGGCTCGCCTGAGGCCGGGTTGCTGACCCCGGGCGACTCAGCGCGCACCGGCACGCGCGGGGCGAAGCATCGGGAAAGACCATAGTGTGGCTGCGCACGACCTGTAATCTCGAATTCCAGATGGGTGACTTCACCCCGTTGATACTTATGCTGCGCCCGCGCAGTGGTATGCAACAGTGGGTGGCCCGGGAGGCCTACACACTATCGCCGAGTGTGCCGGTGGAGGAATACACGGATATCTACGGCAATCTGTGTCAGCGACTGGTGGCGCCGGCCGGGGCGTTTTCCGTGCATACCTCGGCCGACGTCATGACCGCGGATGTGGTGGACATCGCGCCGGGTGCGTTCTTTGTGGAAATTCAGAATCTGCCGGATGCGGTCCTGTCGTATTTGCTGCCGAGCCGTTATTGCGAATCCGACAGGTTCGGCGAACTCGCGCGGGACGTCGTGGGCGGGGTGCAGCCCGGTTACGACCAGGTGTCTGAAATCAGCGCATGGGTTCGATGCTCGGTAAGCTATGCGCCCGGATCCAGTGCATACCCGTTATCCGCTGTCGAGGTGAACGCGCAGCCTCAGGGAGTGTGCCGCGACCTGGCCCATCTTGGCATCGCGCTATGCCGCAGCATCAGCATACCCGCACGCCTGGTGGTCGGATTCCTCTACGGGCTTGAGCCCATGGACCTGCACGCATGGTTCGAGGCATACGTTGGAGGGCGCTGGTACACCTTTGACCCCACGGAGGAGGTGCTGCGCGGCGGGCGGATT
>JAJDOI010000202.1 GCA_022340245.1 Thiogranum sp. | reverse complement strand
AATCCGCCCGCCGCGCAGCACCTCCTCCGTGGGGTCAAAGGTGTACCAGCGCCCTCCAACGTATGCCTCGAACCATGCGTGCAGGTCCATGGGCTCAAGCCCGTAGAGGAATCCGACCACCAGGCGTGCGGGTATGCTGATACTGCGGCATAGCGCGATGCCAAGATGGGCCAGGTCGCGGCACACCCCCTGAGGCTGCGCGTGCACCTCGACAGCCGATAACGGGTATGCACTGGATCCGGGCGCATAGCTTACCGAGCCTCGAACCCATGCGCTGATTTCAGACACCTGATCGTAACCGGGCTGCACCCCGCCCACGACGTCTCGCGCGAGTTCGCCGAACCTGTCCGATTCGCAATAACGGCTCGGCAGCAAATATGACAGCACCGCGTCCGGCAGATTCTGAATTTCCACAAAGAACGCACCCGGCGCGGTGTCCACCACATCCGCGGTCATAACGTCGGCCGAGGTATGCACGGAAAACGCCCCGGCCGGCGCCACCAGTCGCTGACACAGATTGCCGTAGATATCCGTGTATTCCTCCACCGGCACACTGGGCGATAGTGTGTAGGCCTCCCGGGCCACCCACTGCTGCATACCACTACGCGGGCGCAGCATAAGTATCAACGGGGTGAAGTCACCCATCTGGAATTCGAGATTACAGGTCGTGCGCAGCCACATTATGGTCTTTCCCGATGCTTCGCCCCGCGCGTGCCGGTGCGCGCTGAGTCGCCCGGGTTCAGCAACCCGGCCTCAGGCGAGCCGCAAGCGGGCAAGCGACGCACGCGCCTCCCCGCCACTGATATCCGGAATAATACTCAATTCCAGCGTCGTCACACCGTCGAGATCGACGCTGTAGTCTTCGAGTTCCTGGCTCATGGGCGGCGGGCTGAAATTGTATTGCTGGCGCACTATCTCCCGCCAGGACGCCCCGCCGTCCGGGGACCAGCGCAGCACGAACTCCTGGGTGCGCTGCCGTTCAGCTTCCTCGAACACCAATTGGATATGGTTGAGCCTGCGCGGCTTGTCGAACAACAGGCGGATGCTCTGCTTCCCGGGTTGCTGCGCGCGCCAGCCCGCACCGGTATCGCCTGTCAGCGCCGACTCGATAGGATGTTCGGTATCTTCCGAGGTGAGTTCCACCTCCACCAACTGCTGGAGATCGAGCCACTGCTGACCGTCGGCGGGTGAACCGCCGTGAACGCCTGGCTGAATGATCCGCTTGCGCATCTGCCCGTACCTTTCACTGCCACCTCACATAAGACAACAGCCTAGCACATATGCGTGCCCGGTAGACCAGGGCTGTCGCAGCACCATCTGATACAAAACCCGGCGTCACTGCAAAGCAGCCGCCAGCGCGTCACACCGGAAACGCAGATTCAGGCACTTGTCCGCCGCCGGAGCGCGGCTCGTGACCAGTCGCCGCGGGTCACTGTGCTGCATCGGCCTGTGAGCGCAGCAGCTCGGGAATACCCGGCGCTGCTCCCAGGTACGGCGCGAGCCGGATGCTTACCGCCGGGTGTTCCGTACGCACGCTGTCGATCTCGCCCGGTATATCCGCCGCGACATGCCGGCCCGCCGAGAGGAAATACGGCAACACCACCACGTCGTCGCAACCGGCCGCGATCAGCGCTCTCAGGCCGTCGGGAATCGAGGGTTCGGCAAGTTCAAGGAAGGCGCAATCTATCCGCTCATAGCGGTTTTCCAGCGCCCGCAACTGCCCGACCAGTTCACGGACTTCCCGGTTCGATTCCTCGCGGCGACTACCGTGCGCCACAACAAGCAGACTCTTCATTGATATACCCCTTTGCGATTGATCATGCATGCAACCGGTTTACCCGATGGCCTGAGTCTTCCTGGTAGCGCAGACGGCGTAAACCGGGTCAGAGGCCGCCAGCCGGTCTGCGTATTTATCATCCGCGGGGCGCGGCAGACCACGCATTGACCAGGTCTGCAGACTGCCGAACGCACCGCTGCGCAGAAAATACTCCAGCACCAGGCCGATGCGCTCGTAATCGTGGAACATTTCCCAGGCACGGATAGCCTTCGGCGGAAACCAGCGGTTCGAAAATGTGACAATGAACCGGCCACCCGGTTTCAACACGCGTGCGACTTCGGCGAGCACGGCAAACGGTTCGACCAGGTATTCGATTGACAGGCTGCAAATGACGGCATCGAACGCTTCGGCCGCGAACGGCAGGCGGGTGTCAGCGTTGAGATCATGCACAACGCAGTCATCCATCCGCGGGTTGCGCGCCAGTTCGTCTGCATTCATGCCCAGACCGGTCAGGCGCGAGGTGTGCAGCGAGTCGGACAGATGCGATTCCCAGCTCGCCATCAGGTCCAGCACACGGGCATTGTCAGGAACCCATTGCCCGTAGAGCTCGCCGATGACCGCAGATGCAGTGCGATCGATGTGACTCACCAGGCGCGGCTGGCTGTAGAACCCGCTGTCCGGCGATCCATCATCGCGCGCGAACGGCTCGCCGGCCCAGAAATCAGTCGGTTTGTTGTGCCAGCGTGCCTGCATACCGGGGCCGTTGTCCGTCAACCGTTGGGCCACATCGGTGCACAGCCCTCCCCGACCGGATCTGCCGGACGTGGCAACAGCGATAACCGTGGCGGTCAGTGACAGATTGTGCGCTGCAAGCGGGTGGTTGAGATCTATGCCCAGCCGACCATCCACACCGGTGATACGCATTGGCATGACATCGCGCGAATCAATCCCTCTGACACCCGCAATGAACCGCTTCGGATAAAATCTGCCCACCGCGGGCAGGATGGGCAGCTTCCGGTACAGCGGCGCACTGAAACGTTTCACATCCACCGCAAAACAGTTGTCGCTTTCGCTTGCCGACACCAGCTGACCCGGCTCAAACGCCGTGGTCACGCGCTCACCGACAGCCATGTCGCCAAGCGCATGCCCGAGCGCAGGCGGGAAATAGTCCTGCGACAGGTTCAGACCGCGCTGCAAGAGGCAGTCAGTGTGAGTCACGTTGTCAGTGTGCCAGGCAAGCTCAAACAGCAGATCCACGTCTGCGTGACGGTCGACGGGCCTGCGCCCGGCGCAGGCTCCAGGCTGGATGAGCGGCACGAGGCGGGCGCCGTCAATCACTGCTGCGGGCGCTGTTTGACGTAGATTAACCGGCTGGTGTCGAAACCCAGGGCCTCGGCACGGGCCACGAGCTGTTCGACGATGAGCGGGTCGAGATCCGGGTGCCGCGCGAGAATCCACAGGTACGAGGTATCGGGTCCGCACACCAGCGCATAACGGTAACCGGGGCGGTCCAGCTCAATGATGTTATAGCTGCCATAGAAGGGCCCGAAAAAAGAAACCTTCAGGCGACCGGTGTGCCGGTCGCCGATAAAGTAGGCTCTGCCTTCGGCTTGCCGCCACTCGCCGCGTGCAGCATCGAACCCCCGGTTCACCACCTTGAGGCCCCCGTCGGGTCGCGCCGAATAGTGGGCAGTCACCTGTTCGAGGCCTGTTTCAAAACTGTGATCGAGGCGGGCGATCTCATACCACTTGCCGAGATAGTGCTCGACATCGAAATCCGACACCGGTGTGACGCGATCCGGCATACCGGTACATGCCCCCAGCAGGCAGCTCCCCACGCCGAGGGCGATTGCCAGACCAAGCGCCCGGGTCGAGCAGCCCAATCCGGTCCGGGTCTGCAGCAGCATTCTGATGTCAGTCATTTGTATCGGCAAAACATAAAGTTAAAGGGCCGTTTCGGGCTTGCAGCCGGATTGGCGAAGCCCTACAATTTACTTATACAACAGTGTACAATATTTGTATAATTTAAGAAAGGAGCATCCATGCCGGTTACCAATACGACACTGACACCACCCCCCGAAGGGCTTTTGCCCATCAGGACCGTGTCGATACTGACCGGCGTCAACGCCGTCACGCTGCGCGCCTGGGAACGCCGTTACAGCCTGATCACCCCGCAGCGCACGCCCAAAGGCCACCGTCTTTATACCCAGCAGGATGTGGAACGCATCAACCGCATTGTCGAGTTGCTGAACCAGGGCATTTCCGTCAGTCACGTCAAACCGCTGCTCGACCAGGTGCCGGGACAAGCCGTTACGCCGACGGCAAGCGACGACGGCGACATATGGAAGAGCTACCAGGACAAGATGCTGGCCGCCATAGAACGCTTCGATGAACAGGCACTGGACTACGCCTATAACGACGCGTTGTCACTCTACCCTGTCGACATCGTTAACCATCGCCTGACCACGCCGCTGTTGCGCCTGCTTGGCGAACGCTGGAAGAGCCGCCCCGCCGGCGTCGCCGAGGAGCATTTCTTCTCGGTTTACCTGCGCAACAAGCTCGGCACCCGTATCCACCACATGAACCAGCGCGGCAATGGCTCGTTGTTGCTGCTGGCCTGCCTGCCGGGCGAACTGCATGAAATAGGTCTGTTGTTCTTTGCGCTTGCCGCCGTCAATGCGGGGTATCGGACGCTGATTCTCGGGGCGAATACCCCCCTGCAACAGATCCCCCTGGTACTCGATAAAAAACCCTGTGCGGGCGTGATCCTGTCGGGCTCTTCGAAACCGGCGCGCGGCGTCGTCGAGACAGAACTGCCGGATCTCACCAGCCGACTCGACGTCCCGGTTTTTGTCGGCGGCAAAACGGCGGTTTCCCACCAGGACAAACTCGAACAGAGCGGTGCCGTCTGCCTGGGAGAAAACATCGCAGC
>JAJDOI010000198.1 GCA_022340245.1 Thiogranum sp. | reverse complement strand
GGTCATCCGCTTCCTGCGCGATTTCTATGAACGCCACCAGGTACAGGCCAATGTACGCGAGATAATCAAGCACTTTCGCAACGCCTGGGGAAAGGAGCGCGGCAGCAACCGCCACCTGCACACCATCTTTCCGCGCGGCGGACCGCAGAAGCAGGGCAACCGCCTGGCCGGGCTGTTACGCACCAAGGGCGAGCACTGACCGGCGGCCGGCGAGCCTACTTGCGTTCCGATTGCGGAGAGATCTGCAGCAGAGGCGCCAATGCCGCGCGGTTAGCCAGCAGGTCGGCGAGGGTATAGGTGTTCAGCACGGCATAGAAAGCGTTGACCGCCTTGTGCAGTGCACCGCGCAAGCGACAGGCGGTCTGGATACAGCAGTCCGACGTGTGTTCGGAAAAACATTCCACCAGCACGCTGCCGGCTTCGGATTTGCGCAACAGCTTTCCGATCCATACGCGCTCCGGCTGCATCTTCAGGCGCACGCCGCCGCGCTTGCCGCGCGCGGTTTCGATATACCCCTCGTCGGCAAGAAACAGCACAACTTTCATAAGGTGGTTCTTTGAAATACCGTAGGCCGACGCAATCTCGCCGACAGATACCCGCCGGTCGCCACACGTACCGAGGTAGATCATCACACGCAGCGAATAATCGCTGAAGGTTGTCAGTCGCATCGTCTTTCCCGGCCCCTGTGATCGGGCCCTTCACAGTAAGTACCGGCTCCGTTTACGCCGCGCTGCCGCGCCGCTGGTGGAATACCGGCTATGCCATCCGTCGGTTTTGCCGTCGTCTGTAAATAATGTAGTATAAGGGATGCAACAAATCCGCAATACACCGGCGACCGGAAAAACCGCACCGCAGGCTGCAAGCCGCCCGACCTTCGCGGGCAGGTTCGCTGCGATCCGGCCGAACCTGTCCGCGACTCAGTGGTCAAAGGCCCTCATAGAACCCGTATCAGGACCCCGGCCGGCACGCCGACGGGCTTGACCCCGGACCGACACAGCATTTAGATTCCGTTCAACAGTACCAATGGAAGCTACCGACCTTGCAATCCTCGCCCAACGATCGCTCGCGCACCCTGCTGCGGGTATTTTTACTGCTTGCCGGTGCACTGGCGTCCCTGCCCGCAGGCGCAACCACCCCCCGCGATGCCGAGGAGTACTTTTTCAACGAAACCTTCGGCAACCTTCCCGACGAACTTGCCCTGGCGAAACAGGAACACAAGAAAGGCATATTGCTGTTTTTTGAACAGGAGGACTGCCCGTTCTGCCACCGGATGAAAACCACCGTTCTGAACCAGCCTGAAGTCCAGGACTATTTTCGCAAATATTTCCGGATCCTCAGCGTGGACATCGAGGGTGACCTGGAGCTTACCGATTTCCAGGGCCGCACCATGACGCAGAAGGATTTTTCCTTCAAGGAATACAAGGTCCGGGCAACGCCGGTACTGGCCTTCTTCGATCTCGACGGCAAGCTGATCGCCCGCCACACCGGTCCCACCAAGGGCGTGGAGGATTTCCTCTGGCTCGGCGAGTATGTCGTCGATGGACACTACCGCAGCGAAAACTTTGCGCGCTTCAAACGCGAAAAACGTCAACAAACTGCGCGCGAATGACTCCCGGCCCGACCCCATCAGGAGCGGTCCGGCGTTTCGCCACCGCAGGCCTGCTTGTGTTGCTGGCGACACGGCTGTCGGCATCTCCCCTTCCCGACCCGCTGAAACTCGACGAGGCCCTGCGGCTGGCAGGCGATGATCACCCGTCACTCGCGCTGAGCCGCGCGGCGCTGGCAGACGTGGAGGCGGCAGCGCAGGAGACTGCCGCGAACGACGATCTGGATGTCGGCGCCAGGCTCGAAGCGCGTCTGATCGAGCCCTCCAACGCCGCCAACGATCAGAGCCATAATGACTCACGGGCATCCCTGCACGCACAAAAACGCCTGTACGACTTCGGCCGTACCGCGGCGCTGGAGGCCGCAGCCGACAGCAGTGTGGCGGGCAGTCAGTTGCGCTTTACCGCCGCCCGTACGCACCACCGTATCGACATCATGAAGGCGTTCTTCGATGTGCTGCTGGCCGATCTGGAATACGCCCGCGACAATGAGGCTATGGCTGTCGCCTACGTAGGGGCGGATCGCACCCGCGACCGCAACGAACTCGGGCAGGTCTCGGACATCGAAAAACTCAAGCAGGAAGACAGCTTCGAGGCACTGCGCATGCGCCGCTATCGCGCGCAGGCGCGTCAACGCACCGCCCGGGCAAAACTGGCGCAATTACTCGACCGTCCCGACGATCTTCCCTCCAACCTGGTGCGGCCGCAACTGCCGGAAAATAACCAGCCGCTTCCCGAATACCCGGACCTGTTGGAGGCCGCGCTCGCACGCAACCCGCAAGTGCTGTCGCTGAAAGCGGACCTCGAGGCCGCGCGCCTGCAGATCAAGGCGGAACGCGCAGGCGGCCGTCCGGTAGTCAGCGGCTCGCTATCGGCCTCCGCGGGTGAACGCGACGTGAGTTCGCGCGACCCGCTGGCAGCGGAATTGCGCCTGGAGATTCCGTTATACGAGGGCGCACGCATCGACGCGGGCGTCGCGAAGGCCCGCGCCCGACTGGACCGGCTGGGCGCCGAGCTACGCCAGCTGGAATACAATCTGCGGCAAAAGCTGCTGGAGGTGTGGCTCGACATCCAGACACTGCTGGCCCAGCGCGAGCAGGTGAAGAAGTTCGCCGAGTACCGTGATCTGAACTTCGACCGCGCCCAGGCCGAGTATGAGCTGGAATTGAAAACCGACTTCGGCGATGCACTGGTCGGACAGTCTGAATCGGCATTGCTGGCGGCACGCACGGAATTCCAGCTGGCGCTGGACTGGGCGCGCCTGACGGCATTGACGGGGGAACCGTACTCACCCTATCTGGAAGTCCCAACGAACCAACCCGGGAGCGATACCGATGCAACGATTCATCGCTAGCTTCGCATTCTGCCTGCTGAGCACTGTCGCGGGCGCCACGGAATACTCCTCGGTGCTGACCTGGTCTCAACGGGTAGTCCTGAGTACGCCGGCATCCGGCGTCGTCAGCGCAACGCCGGTTGATGCGGGAACCCGGGTCAACCAGGGGCAACTGCTGGTGCAACTGGACGACCGCCCCTTCAAGAGCGCATTGCGCGACGCCACAGCCCAGGCGCACAAATACAAACTCAACCGCGACGAGGCCGAGCGCGAGCTCGCACGTACCCGGGAACTGTATGACCGCAGAGTGATTTCGGTACACGACCTGCAACTGCAGGAAATCGCTTTCGCCAGCGCGGAGTCCGATTATGCCAGTGCGCAAGCGGCGGTCGATACCGCCAGGCTGAATCTCGAATACAGCAGCGTACGCGCGCCGTTTGCCGGGCTGGTGCTCGAGGTCGCCGTGGCGCCTGGCCAGACCGTCATAAACACCCAGCAGGCAAGCCCGATGGTCACACTGGCCCGCGCCAGACCCATGACAGCGGTCGCGAAGGTCGAGGCGGGGGCGCTCGCCGGTCTGTCGGCAGGCCAGGCCGCCACCATCCAGGTGGACGGGCAACGCTATTCGGGCCAGGTGCTCCAGGTGGGTGCGGAACCCGACGCCGACGGGCGCTACGCCGTGCAGGTGTCTTTCGACCCCGGAGACACTCTGCTGCGCGCCGGCCGGCCCGCCCGCGTCGAGATCGGCCCTTGAGTCAGCACTCCCCGGAACCGCCGCGAGGCGCCCCGAGCCTGTCGCCGGCACCAGCCCGCGGGCTGGTGCGCCCATACCGATTGCTTCCCAATCAGAGTAAACTTCAGATTCCGGTTTCGGGGGAGTATAAGAATGAACATTCAGTCACTCATCGCCCGCGTGCGGGCCATCCTGCTCAAACCACGTGACACCTGGCCGGAAATCGCCGCCGAACCGGCCAGCGTTTCCGGACTTTATCGCGACTATGTGCTGATCCTTGCGGCACTCCCGGCGCTGGGCATGCTGATCGGCACCGCCCTGTTCGGCATCAAGGTTCCCATGATGGGCACCATACACATCGGTTTCGGCGCCCTGCTGACCCAGGCGGTGCTGGGTTACGCCGTCAGCCTGCTGATGACCTATGCGATGGCGGTCATCATCGAGTCACTGGCCCCGACCTTCGGCGCCGTCCGGGACCGGTTGCAGGGTCTCAAGACTGCTGCCTACGCCTTTACGCCGGTCTGGGTGGTGGGCATTCTGCACATCCTCCCCGGGCTGGGTGCGCTGGTCGCCCTGCTGGGCCTGGCCGCGGCGATTTACGCGTTTTACCTGATCAAACTCGGGCTGCCGCATACCATGAAGTGCCCGGAGGAAAAATCACTGCGCTACACCCTGGTGGTGGTCGTGATCGGCATCATCCTCGGCTTGATCCTCAACCTGCTGGTGGCCTCGATCAGCGGTGTCGGCGGTTATAGCGGCACATCGCCCGGTACAACGAACGACGCACAGTTCGACAAGGACTCGCCGATGGGCAAACTTGAGAGCTGGAGCAAACAAATGGAAGCGGCGGGCAAACAGATGGAGTCGGCACAGAAATCCGGCGACAGCAAGGCCCAGCAGGAGGCCATGCAAAACATGGTTGGTACGCTCCTGGGCGGCGATGCGTCGGTCAAGGCAGCGTCCCCTGACAAGCTGGGTGAGTTCCTGCCCGAAGAGCTGCTGGGCATGAACCGCAGCGACTTCTCCGCCGAACGCAACCAGGCGATGGGCGTGCAGGTCGCCCAGGCGCAGGCCAGCTACAGCGACGGCCGCCAGCAGCTGCGCGTGGAAATCTCGGACATGGGCGGCGCGAAGGGGATCCTGGCCCTCGCGGGTTTCGCGGCAATAGGCAACGAGCGCAAAACCGACCGCGGCTATGAAAAAACCTATTCGGACGCCGGGCGCATGGTGAACGAGAAGTGGGACGACGTCGACGGGCGCGGCGAATACAGCATCGTTGTCGGGCAGCGCTTCGTAATCAAGGTGACAGGCAGCGCCGACAGCATCACCACGCTGCGCGCGCTGGCGAACGCCCTGGACACCGGCGGCCTGGAAAAGCTCAAGGACGCTTCATCGGGGTGAGGTGCGGGATCAGGCGTTAAGAGGCAGACGTGACCGGTCCCATTGGCATAGGCAGACCGGGCGCGAAACCGCAGTTATTCGCCGTCCCGGCGGGTGCAGGCGCACCGCCACCCCTGTCACGCAATGAATCTTTTGTCTCTTCTCAGGTGCGCCCTGCTGACCACTGCACTGCTGAGTGCCGCGCCATCAGCCGTGGGCGACCAGGGCAAGGTCACCCTCGAGGGTGTCAGCGGCGAGGTGCGCAAGAACCTGCTGGCCCGGCTGTCGCTTGACAAGCAGGCCTGCGACGCGGCCGACTGGCAGCTGCAGGGCGGGATCAAGAGCGCCACCGGGGAGATCCGCACGGGGCTGGAAGCGTTCGGCTACTATCAACCCGTCATTACCCCGCAGTTCAAGCCGGCGGACAAGAACGGCTGCTGGGAAGCCACGTTCACTATTCAGCCGGGCAGTCGCGTGACACTGCGCACCGTCGACGTCGATATCCAGGGAGAAGCCGCGAACGACACCGCCTTCACCGAACTGCTGCGCAAAAGCAAACTCCAGGCGGGCCGCCCCCTTCGCCACGATGAATACGAGTCACTCAAGGCGGGCATCAGCAACCTGGCTGCGGCGCGCGGCTATTTCGACAGCCGGTTCACACAGCACGAACTGCGCGTGGATCCGGCAGCCGGCTACGCCGACGTTCACCTGCATTTCGATTCCGGTGTGCGTTTCCGCTTCGGTGCAACGCAGAGCGATCAGGATGTCATCGACCCGGCGCTGTTACAGCGCTACCTGGCGTTTCACAGCGGCGAGCCATATTCGCGCAAGGCGCTCACCGAGTCCTCGCGGGCACTCAGCAGCAGCGGGTACTTTGGCCAGGTGCTGGTAGAGCCCCTGATCGAAGCAGCAGACCACCAGCAAGTGCCTGTCCGAATCAGCCTCACCCCCGCCGACCGCCACCGCTACACCGGGTCGGTCGGCTACGCCACCGACACCGGCCCGCGCCTGGGCCTGGGTTACAAGAAT
>JAJDOI010000155.1 GCA_022340245.1 Thiogranum sp. | reverse complement strand
AGCCGCTGGACGGTATGCACCGTGGCATCCGCCTGGTGGACCAGGGCGAATCGCAGCCGGGCATCCCCCTGCTCGGCACCATCGCCGCGGGCCAGCCTATCCAGGCCGTGCCGCAACCGGAAACCCTGCAGGTGCCCGAAGAACTGCTGGGCAGGCGGCCCTGCTACGCGTTGCGGGTGCGCGGCGACTCGATGATCGAGGCGGGCATCCTCGACGGTGACTACGTGGTGATCGAACAGCGCGACAGTGCCCGCAACGGCGAGATCGTCGTCGCCCTGGTCGACAACGAAGAGGTTACGCTGAAGCGCATCGAGCAGACACGCGGCAAAGTCATCCTGCACCCGGCCAATGCCGACATGATGCCGCTGACGTATCCACCGGATGCGGTGCAGATCCAGGGTGTGCTGAAAGCGCTGCTGCGCAGCTACCCGTAGGCGGCAATGCCCGGTGAAACCCGGGAACGGATTTTGCTACTATTGCTGCTGAGACATCACCGGCGCACTGCGTCGCAGACAGCGGGCCGCTGGTGAAACCCTAAAAGACCGGCGGCGCCCGGGGCAGGGATGCACCGCCAATCATGGAGAGATACCGGGTATCAGTATGCCATTGACAGCCTCCTCGCGACCCGGACAAATCCCGCTTGCCCGGCTGGGCCGAAGGCGCACCGTGCTCACGGTGCTCGGCCTGTTCATACTCGTCTACGCGATCGGCAACTACGGCGGCCTGTTCGACGGCGTTGCGCAGCTCTGGTGGTCCGATGCAGCGTGGACCCTGATCTCGCTTGCGGCGGGCTTGAAGTGCCTGCATACCGCCGTCCAGCGGCCGCAGGGCTGTCAGCGGCGGGCGTGGGTCGCCTTCGGTGTTGGCGCGCTGCTGTGGTTCACCGGCATGCTCATCTGGGACTACCAGGAGCTGGTGCTGGCTGTCGTCACTCCCTATCCGTCGCTCGCCGACTATTTTTTCCTGGCGCTGGGTCCGGCGTTTGTTATCGGCGTCTTCTGCTACCGTGAAGGTACGCCGTCGCGCTATATGACCCTGGTTCAGATGGGCAATATGGGGATTATCGTCTGCACGCTGATCATCGTCAGCACCGTTGTCCTGTATCCGCAGATCCGGGTATCGGAGCAGCCGAACGCCTACGTCTATTTCGCCATCGCCTATGCGGTGGTGTTCATGTCCGCCTTCCTGTTCACGCTGTTCAGCTACTGGCGCTACCGCTGGAACAACAACCGCCTGGTATTCCTGATTCTATTGGCAACGATTTTCCTGCACGCCGTTGCCGATACGCTGTACGGCTTCGAGTTGCTGGGCAGGTCCTACGGGGTGGCCAACCTTCTGAACGTGGTCTGGATGGTGGCTTTCGCGCTCCAGTACTGGGCCGCGGCCGAGCAGGACGCGCTCGGCGACAGGCAGAGCAAGGGCACGGCCGAGGACAAATCCCCGTTGCTCCAGCTCGAGGGTATCGCGCCCGCGCTGTCGATGAGCGCTATCATCGGCACGCTGTGGGCTTTTGGTGAGCCGGTCAGTCACGCTTTCGAGACGTTTATTCTCGCAGTCGCGATGGTGTTGCTGGTGTTCCTGGTGGCACAGGAATGGTCGCTCGGTCGGGCGCTGGCGTCGGCCCGCTCCAACCTCGAGGAAAAGGTCCGCGAACGCACCCGGCAGCTGACGCTGGCCAACCGCGAGCTCGAAGCCTACAGCTATTCCATTGCGCACGACCTGCGCGCACCGTTGCGCGCCATAACGGGTTTCAGCCAGGTGCTGCTGGAAGATGCGGCCAACAGGCTGACGGAATGCGACAAGGACAATCTCAACCGCATTGCCGGCGCGGGCAACCACATGGGACAGCTCATCGACGAAATCCTCGAGCTGTCCAGGGTCGGTCGCATCGACATGGCGCTGGCGCGGGTGGACCTGAGTGCCATCAGCCGGCGTCTGCTGCAACATCTGTGCGAGGCCGAGCCGGACCGGCAGGTAGACTGCTCGGTACAGGATGGCGTGGTGGTGCTGGGCGACGAGCAGTTGCTGTCGCTGCTCATGCAGAATCTTCTCGGCAACGCGGTTAAATACACCGCGCGCGAAACGCCTGCCGGGATAAGCGTAGGCGCCGCCCGGGACGCCTCGGGCGTGATGGTATATTACGTGCGCGACAACGGTGCGGGCTTCGATATGCGCTATGCCGACCAGCTGTTCAAGCCGTTTCACCGGCTGCACGCTCACCATGAGTTTCCGGGCTCCGGCGTGGGGTTGGCCATCGTGTTGCGCGTGGTCGAAAGGCACGGCGGGCGCGTGTGGGCAGACGCGGAACCGGGGCGGGGTGCCACCTTCTACTTCACCCTGAATGCCGGACAGGCAGCGTCGCGCTGAGCCCCCGGGCTGGCGCAAACAGCGCGGCGGGTGCGGCTACTGACTGGGTGTGATGCCCGGTCCCGCAACCCCCCGGGGGCAGTCTTCAAACATGCCGAAGCCGACGTTGGTGAGCGTCTTGCGCACGTCTTCGAGTTTGGCGGCGCCCTCCAGCTTGCTGCGAAACGCTTCCAGCCCACCGAAATCACGGCACTGTTCGATGAGCGGGCGCAGGGTTTCGAAGTTCTTCACGCGGGTGAAATCCACCGAATAGTCCATGGTCGCCGACACCTCGGGCGGCTTGACCGGCGCAATCCCGGGTCCGGAGATGTTATCCGGGCAGTCGTTGAACAGGGCGAAGCCAACACTCGACAATGTCGGGCGCAGCGTCTCGAGGTTGGTGCTGTTTTCCATCTTGGTGCGGTAGATTTCCAGCGCGTCGAAGTCGCCGCACTGCTGCACCAGCGGGCGGATGCTCTCCAGGTTGTCGATGCGCGAAAAATCCACCGTGTAGTCGGTGGCCATGGCCAGGCCGCTGGCAAACGGCAGCGCCAGCAGCAGTCGTTGTGCTTTGTTCAAACTGATTATCCTCCCGGACGTCCGCAAAAAACCCCGGCCCGGCTCAGAACCCGACCCCCACGCCAATGCCGAAGTGCACACCGCCGGTATTGTAGTCACTCTCCTGCGGCCACAGGTAGAGCTGTCCGGGGGTGACCACCGGGTAGACATAGTCCGATTCGCCCACCTTGCCGGCCTGGGAGCGGGTGAGCCTGCCGACCACCGTCACCTTGCGGTCCTTCGCATAGGTGGCCGGCTCCAGGTAACCTTTCGCCGCGAAGATAAAGCGCCCCAGCGGTTGCTGGTCACGCTGCGGCTCCTGGTCTGTGTCGAGCGGGTAGCCCAGCACTTCCACGTCCGTGCTGTCCTTCAGATTGGTGGTGTTGAGGATAACACCACCCCACAACACCTGTGTGCCCTCGGCCGCAGGCAGCTTCGCCACGGCGTTTTTGGGCGTCAGCGCGCGGTTGACCCCGGCGGCGTCAAAGCGCGGGCCGGTGGCGCAGGCCGCGAGCAGCAGCGGCAGCGCCAGCAGCAGCCGGGACCCGCGCAGGGCGGTCAGTCGCTCACGCAGCATGTGTAGCCCCGGCCATTAGCGGTAATAGGGCGAGTGGTAGTAACCGCGATCGAAATACCACGGATCATAGTACCAGGGGTCGTAATACCACGGGTACCACAGGGGCGGTGGCGGGCCCACCACTTCCTTGGGCCAGAGGTAATAGTCCTGCACCTGCACTACCGGGTAGGTATAGGCAAACTCGCCCACCTTGCCGGCCTCGTTGCGCAGCAGCGTCCCGGTGACGGTGATCGTGCGCTTGTCGCCGTACACCTGCGGGTCGAGAAAGCCCGGCACAATGGCAATGAAGCGTCCGGCGCTGTCGTCGGTATCGTATTCGGGCTTGCCGCCCTTACTGAGCGGCCGTGCGAGCACTGTCAGCCGGGTGCTGGATTCACGGTTGTCGGTTTCCAGGATCTCGCCACCCCAACGCACCTGCCGCGATTCATACGCCGCGGCATCACTGCGCACGGCGTCCAGCGCCGGGTTGTCGGGCGGCGCTTCGCTGATGGCCCTGGGCACCGGCGAGGCGCAGCCGGCCAGCAGCAGCGCCGGTAGCAGCCAGGTGATGGGGATATTGTTAAGGCGCTCGCGCATATGCGTAGTTTAGGTGTCAACGCCCGCGCCCGCCCGGTGTTCAGGCGGACAGCGCGCCGGGCAGGGCGATTATTTGAACAGGCTCAAATACTGCCCGTAGCCCTCTTTCTCCATATCCTCTTTGGGTATGAAGCGCAACGCCGCGGAGTTGACGCAATAGCGCAGGCCGGTGGGCTTGGGGCCGTCGTTGAACACGTGTCCCAGGTGCGAGTTGCCGTAGTGGCTGCGCACTTCGGTGCGCGGCAGAAACAGCTTGAAATCGCGCTTCTCCTCAACCATCTTCGGGTCCAGGGGCCGGGTGAAACTCGGCCAGCCAGTGCCGGAGTCGAACTTGTCCGTCGAGGAAAACAGCGGCTCGCCGCTGACGACATCCACGTAGATGCCCTCGCGGTGTTCGTCCCAGTAAGCGTTCTTGAACGGCGGTTCGGTGCCTTCCTTCTGGGTCACTTCGTATTCCAGCGGCGTCAGGCGCTTTTTCAGCTCCTCTTCAGAGGGCTTTTGGTAGTCGGCAGCCGCGTTGGCCGTGTTTGGACTCTGGTTCACATGCAACTCCTCTACAGGCTGTTGGTCCCCGGACCCGGCGATGCCCACCAGAAACGGCGTCAGCAGCGCGGCCGCCAGGCCCAGTCCGATGAGAACATTTCGCATAAGTTTACTCCGTCGAAGGTATTTCGAGGCGTGTTCGACGAGGGCCCCCGAAACGGGGACGGTTATCAAGTCTGACCATCCTCGGGGGACAGAGTTGCATCCGGCGGCTTTCCTGCGCTCCAGTCTGGCGGTTGCCGGCAATCCGCCAGGGAAGATATCGACTTGTGCGTTATTCCGTGCCCTTCCCGTTGCCGCATTTGCCCATCAGATTTTCTTTCATCAGCGCTTTATGGGCGCGCATTTCCGGCTCCTCCAGCATGCCGTCGCCGTTGACATCCATCTGCTCGAACTTGGCTTCATGACCTTTCATGAATTCGTCCTTCGAGACCTTGCCGTCGCCGTTGGTGTCAAACCGCATCATCTTGCAGCCGCCTTTTCCGGGGCCCATGCCGGCGCCCTTGCCAGAACCCATGCCGGAGCCGCATTTCATGTTCGCGCCGCATTTCATCGGCGCCTCGTCTGTCGCTGCGAGGGTGTAGCCGCCTGACGGGGCCACTGCGTTGAAGGGATTGCCGGCTGCCGCGGCCGGCGGCGCCTGGACGCCCAGCAGGGCAGCAACCGCCAGGGCGCTTCCCATTACGGTATTCAGGGTTTTCAGCTTGGTCATGGCACATCTCCTTTCTGCGATGTCATTCGTTCCATTGATTCTGGACTGTAGCTGACCGCTTTACCAGCGGCGTCAGGTGTGGCGTCCTTTTTCGGCCAGGGGCATGAGCCGGCTGGATGGGGGGCGGCCGATAAGCGACGGCAATTGGCAGACTGACCCAACCCGGCGCACAATGCCCTCCGCCGCACCTGAATCCCAGCGCTATGCCCAGAAGCAAACAAAACACACCCGTCGAACAACGCCCGCCCAGCCGGGATCTGCGCGTATTGAAGCAGCTGTTCGGCTTTCTGCGACCCTACCGCAGGGCGGTGCTGGGTGCGGCGCTGGCGTTGCTGATTGCGGCGGCTGCGGTGCTCGGTTTCGGCATGGTCCTGCAACGGGTGGTCGACCAGGGTCTGAGCAGCGGCTCGGGCGCGGCGCTGAACCACGCGCTGGCGCTGTTCCTGGTGGTGGTCACGGTGATGGCGGTGTCGGTGGCCGCACGCGTCTACCTGGTGACCTGGATAGGTGAACGGGTGGTGGCCGATATCCGCAAGGCGGTGTTCGCCCAGGTGCTCAAACTCGAGCCGGCCTTCTTCGAAGTGACGCGCACCGGCGAAGTCATTTCGCGCCTGACCACCGATACCTCGCTGCTGCAGGTGGTGGTCGGTTCGAGCCTGGCGATCGCGGTGCGCAACGCGCTGCTGATCAGCGGTGGACTGGTGATGCTGGCCATCACCAGCGGCAAACTGGCGCTGCTGGTCCTGCTGGGCGTTCCGCTGGCGGTGATACCGATGTGGCTGCTGGGCCACCGGGTGCGCCGCCTGTCGCGCAGCACCCAGGACCGGATTGCCGATATCGGCGCCTTTGTCGATGAAGCGTTGTACGGTATCCGCACCGTGCAGGCGTTCTGTCACGAGCACATCGATCGCCGGCGTTACGGCGAGCAGGTGGAGGCGGCCTTCGGCGCCGCCATCCGGCGTACCCGGGTCAGCGCGCTGCTCACTGCCACGGTGATGTTGTTCACCTTTGTCGCGGTCAGCATCGTGCTGTGGGTGGGTGGCCACGATGTACTGGCAGGGCGCATCACCGGCGGGCAGCTGTCGGCGTTTGTGTTTTATGCCCTGCTGGTCGCCGGTTCCGTGGGTGCGCTGAGCGAGGTCGCCGGTGATCTGCTGCGTGCCGCGGGCGCCACCGAACGTCTGCTGGAACTGCTCAACACCCAACCCGGCATCTCGCCGCCGGCCGCGCCCGTGGCCCTGCCTGAACCGGCGTGCGGCGAGGTTCAGCTGAGCCATGTCACCTTCCGCTACCCCTCGCGGCCCGACAGCCCCGCGCTCAGCGCGCTGTCGCTGAGCCTGCAACCCGGGCAGAAGGTGGCGCTGGTCGGCCCGTCGGGCGCCGGCAAGTCAACCGTGCTGCAACTGCTGTTGCGCTTCTACGATCCGGACGCCGGCGTGATTCGTTTCGACGGCGTCGATATCCGCGAGGCCGACCCGCAACAGCTGCGCCGGCGCATGGCGCTGGTGCCACAGGATCCGGTCATCTTCGGCGCCGATGCCTGGGAAAACATCCGCTACGGCTTTCCCGGGGTCAACGATGCCGACGTGCGGCGCGCCGCACAAGCCGC
>JAJDOI010000146.1 GCA_022340245.1 Thiogranum sp. | reverse complement strand
AGTCATCTGTGCCGCCCTGTTGCACGATACGGTGGAAGACACGGCGACCGAGCCGGAGGAACTCGAGGCGGAGTTCGGCAGCGCGATCCGGGATATCGTCATGGAAGTCACCGATGACAAAACACTTGCCAAAGAGGATCGGAAGCAGGCCCAGATCGAGCATGCCGCGGGGCTCAGCGATAAAGCGAAGCTGGTGAAACTTGCGGACAAGATCGCCAACCTGCGTGATGTGGCGAACAGTCCACCACCGGACTGGAGCCTGGAGCGGCGTCGCAAGTATTTTGATTGGGGCAAGGCCGTGATCGATTGCTTGCGCGGTGTCGATGCAGGACTCGAAGCGGTTTTCGATGCCGCTCATGAAAATAGACCTAAAAAAGAAACGGGGTCAGAGTAAAAATAACTCGGGTCAGAGCATGATTGTTTCGCTTTAATAATAAATGGGGTCAGAGCAAATACTCTGACCCCATTTATTTGTGACCCCATCTATTCCTGCTGCAGACTGTTACGGTTGTTGCAGGCCAGCCGCCGGCTGAATCCCCTGCGACCGCTTGTTGCCGATGTTCGGCATAAACATCGGTACTTCCGTCTTATACCGTTTGTACTCGGGCAGGGCGTTTTCAAGGTCCTTTTCCTCCAGCCGGGCACCGACGAAGATATACCCCGTGCACAGCAGCGCGAATACCAGGTGCGCCACCGTCATGGTGGGTGCCGCCCACAGGCCGATCATAAGGCCGACATACAGGGGATGGCGCGTGTAGCGATACAGCCAGGGGGTCTTGAACGCCAGGTGCGTGTAGGGCTTGCCGCGGAAATACAGCCACACCTGGCGCAGGCCGAACAGGTCGAAGTGGTTGATCTGGAACGAAGCCAGGAACAGGATGCCCCAGCCGATGGCGAACAGGCCGTAGAGGACAGCGACCGCGACCGGGTTGGTAACCTGCCAGAGCACGCCGCCCAGAGGTTGCCAGAAATAGACAATGCAACCCAGCAACAGGGTGGACGCCAGTACGTAGGTGCTGCGTTCGGCGGGTTTGGGGATGATCCTGGTCCATACGCGCTTGAACGCCGGTCTTGCCATGATGCTGTGTTGCAGGGCGAAGGCCGTCAGCAGGCCGATGTCGATCAACAGCGCCTGGCCCAGGTCGCTGGTGCCGACCGAGTCCAGCGACGGGCTGACCAGGATGTTGCCGATGAACAGGATGGCGTAATTGAATACGCCGAAAAACAGCGTGTAGGCAAGTACGCCGTAGCCGAGTGTGAGTGTTCTCTTGAACATGGTGCGTTCTCCTTTCCTGAATGGTGGTTTGGTCTGAAAGTGTTCTACTTATGCGCCTGCATAGGCGAAGTTGCTCATGATCTGCACGAACAGTTGTTTGAGTCTGTTGGTGCGTCGGGCGATGTGTCTGCGGTTTTTCATGATGGCTCCTCTGTGTTGGCCGGCTGACGGGATAAGCCTAGGCAGGCAGGGGCTTCGAAAATACTCTCGATTGTGTAGTATCCAACTACAGAAAATGGAGTAACCCACTACACTAAAAATGCAACCGGGTTTCCCGCCGCGGAGGATGAGTGCCCATGGAATACGGTCAGTTCTGCCCCATTGCCAAAGCCACTGAAATTCTTGGTGAAAAATGGACCATTCTGATTGTGCGCGAGCTGATTATGGGGGGCAGGCGCTTCAATGAGCTGCAGCGGGGGCTGAGCCTGATATCGCCGACCCTGTTGTCGAAACGCCTCGATTCACTGGAACAGCACGGCCTGGTGCTGAAGAAAAAGATTTCGGGGCAGAAGGGCTATGAGTATTTCCCCACCGAATCCTGCCAGGAGCTGTTGCCGATTATTCGTTCCGTGGGCGAATGGGGCATGCGCTGGGCGCGCTCCAATCTTTCCGAGGACGACTATGACGTGGAATTGTTGATGCTGTATCTGAAGCGCAGCATCGTGCCGCAAAAACTGGTCGGCAACGAGACGGTCATCCGCTTCAAGTTCACGGACATCAATGAGTTTCCGGACTGGTGGCTGGTCGTCAGGGGCGACGAGCTGGATCTTTGTGTGAATGATCCCGGCAAAGACGTCGACGTCTGGTTCACCTCCAGCGTGAAAGCCATGGCGGATATCTGGATGGGGCAGAACAGCTACCGCAAGGCCATCGGCGAAGGTGCGTTAACCGTGGTGGGCAACAAGGCGCTGACACGCAACATCACCGCCTGGATGGCCAACAGTATCTTTGCGGACCTGCCGCCGGCGAATGGAATCTAACCGACGTCAAGGCGCGAGACGTTGGGTAAACCAGTGCGACTCCTCGTCCCGACGGTAGATAAACCGGTCGTGCAGGCGGCTTTCGCGTGCCTGCCAGAACTCGATGGTCTCCGGGCTGACACGATAGCCGCCCCAGAACGAGGGTAACGGCACCTCGCCATCCAGGAACTTGTGTTTGATCTCGTCGAACATGGCATCCAGCATCGCGCGTGACTTGATCACCTGGCTTTGTTGCGATGCCCAGGCACCGATCTGACTGCCGCGCGGCCGGGTTGCGAAATAGGTCATGGACTCTGCCGTGGAAATCTTCGCGGCGGTGCCGGTCACTTTCACCTGCCGACCCAGCGCCTGCCAGGGAAACAACAGGCTCACCCGGTTGTTGCCGGCGATCTGTTCGGCCTTTCGGCTGGCATAATTGGTGAAAAAGACGAAACCCTTGTCGTCGAACAGCTTCAGCAACACCATGCGCTGCCAGGGCTGGCCGCGCGCATCCACGGTGGCAAGCGACATCGCAGTCGGTTCGGCAAGATCGGTCTCCATCGTCTGTGCATACCACTGCTCAAACTGGCTGATCGGGTCGTCGCGCAGGTCGGCGCTGACCAGGCCCTTTGCCATTAACTCCTGACGTAACGTCTCTGTCCTTATTGACACCACACAGCCTCGAACGGGTTCTGGAGAATCGCAGCATACCAAAACCTGTTCGCCGGGCTCCACATCTCCGGGAGAGCAGCGTGTTCACCCAGGTCCGGTGAAAATCCCTGAATCGTTAAGTCGTTGGCGGTGCGGGCGCGAAGGCGTTCGCAGACTGTCCGGGAATACAGGGCTATAGTCCGTGCCAAAGCTGAGGTGTTCAGCACGGAAATCTCGATCGAGCAGTATCGGGGGCGTTGAATGGTGAAGTACAACGGGTTTCCAACAGAGTCCGGTGGTGATGAATATCCGGGTGGTTTCGCCGAGACCGTTCTTGAGGCCACTCACCAGGCGGTGATTGTCGTGGACAAAGCCCAGCGGCGCATCGTCTATGTCAATCCCTCGTTTGTGGCAACGACCGGTTATGCGGTCGACGAGATCAAGGGAAGGTCACTGTTTGATTTCCGATCCAGCCGGCATAACACGGCATTTTTCAAACAGATCTGGCGATCGCTCGAAGAAAAAGGTTACTGGTCCGGGGAGATCTGGGGGCGTCGCAAGAACGGTGAAACCTATCCGGCCCTGCACACCATCAGTCCCATCTTCAATGGCCGGGGGCGTGTGACGCATTACGTTTCGATATTTTCCGACATCACGGTTCTCAAGCGGCAACAGGCAAACCTGGGCTACCTGGCCTATCACGATCCACTGACAGGCCTGCCCAACCGACTGATGCTGGTCGACCGGCTGGAGCATGCGTTACGCTCACACATCCGTAATAAAATGCAGCTGGCTGTGCTGTTCATTGATCTGGATGGCTTCAAGGCTATCAATGACACGCTTGGCCACGCGATCGGCGACCAGCTGTTACAGGCGACTTCCGAGCGTCTTCAGGCCTTGCTGCGCAGTGGCGATACCGTGGCCCGGCTGGGCGGTGACGAATTTGTGATTGTGATCGAATCCTGCCGGTCGCGCGATGGCATTGTGCGCATCGCGCAAAAGCTCATTGCCACAATTGCCGAGCCGCTGCATCTCGACGGACACGAACTCGAAGTGCGCGGCAGTATCGGCGTCGCTGTTGCTCCGCA
>JAJDOI010000127.1 GCA_022340245.1 Thiogranum sp. | reverse complement strand
TCTTCCTTTGGGCTGGAACCCGGCCTGAGCTCGTCCAGTGTGTGGCAGATGCGCCTGACGATATCGATATTGGTCCATTCGTTGCAGCCGCCGATGTTGTAGGTCTCGCCGGGCCTGCCACCCGTAAGCACCGCGTCGATGCCGCGGCAGTGGTCCTCGACGTACAGCCAGTCGCGTACGTTCCTGCCGTCACCGTAAATTGGCAGCGGCCGGTCTTCAAGCGCGTTGATAATAACCAGCGGAATAAGTTTTTCCGGGAACTGGTAAGGGCCGTAATTGTTGGAACAGTTGGTGGTCAGCACCGGCAGTCCGTAGGTATGGAACCAGGCGCGCACCAGGTGATCCGATGCCGCCTTGGATGCCGAATAGGGGCTGTTGGGCGCGTACGGGTTGCGCTCCGTAAAAGGCGGATCGTCGGGGCCCAGCGACCCGTACACCTCGTCGGTCGATACATGCAGAAAACGGCAATCCGGCGCATTGCCCTGCCAGGCCTTCGCGGCCGCCTCGAGCAAGGCGAAGGTTCCCTCGATATTGGTGCGCATAAAGGCGCCGGGGCCGGTGATCGAACGGTCGACATGGGATTCGGCCGCAAAGTTGACCACGGTATCGACAGCTTCCTCATCGAACAGTGCGCTGAGCAAGGACGCATCACAGATATCGCCGTGAACGAAGCGGTAGTTATCCCTGGCTTCCACGCCCGCAAGGCTTTCCAGGTTACCCGCGTAGGTCAGTGCATCCAGGTTGAAAACGCGGTCCCCGGAATGGTGTTCGAGCCAGTAGCGGACAAAGTTGGCGCCGATAAAACCGGCCCCGCCCGTTACCAGCAGCGTTTTCATAACGGCATCTCCGCCAGCATGCTGTGAAGGCTGTCGCGCCAGTGCGGAATCTCATAGCCGAGAACCGGGCGGATTTTTTCCTTATTCAGCACGGAATAGTTCGGGCGTTTCGCCGTACTCGGATATTCGCGACTGGGGATGGGCAGCAAACGCCTGACCTTCCTGAGATGCCCGCGCTGCGCTGCAATGGAAATGATTTCGTGGGCAAAATCAAACCACGACGTGACGCCTTCGTTGGTGAAGTTCCAGGTGCCGGACACCTCTTTCTCGATCAGTGTGCGCATCGCCGTCACGATGTCCGCTGTCCAGGTCGGCGTTCCGATCTGGTCATCGACGACGCGTATTTCTTCGCGCTCCGCCATCAGCCGCAGCATGGTTTTCACGAAGTTGTTGCCGTGCACACCATAGACCCAGGCGGTCCTGACAATCAAGGCCTCGGGCAGCACCTCACGAACCGCCTGTTCGCCTTCCCATTTTGACTGGCCGTATAGGCTGATCGGCGTGCCGCTATCAGCTTCTGTGTACGGCAATGAGCGATCCCCCGCGAAGATAAAATCCGTGGACACGTGCAACAGGCGACTGTTGCCCTGTTTTGCACCTTCCGCGACGGCACGGGCACCGTCGCGGTTCACCCTGAACGCCAGCTCCGGTTCGTCTTCCGCCTTGTCCACCTGCGTATAGGCCGCGCAGTTGATCACCCAGTCAGCCTTGTAGGCGGCAACGGCGTCCGCCACCGTCTGGGGAGCGGAAAGATCCAGCTCTGCGCGACCGGCAGGGATCACTTCATCACCCTTGGCCGCAAACCCCAGGCATGCCTGTTTCCCGAGCTGCCCACCCGCACCGGTGATCAGGACCCTCATGCCGGACTCGCATAGTCGGGCAGGACATCGTGCATATCAGCCAACGGCCTGTTACCGGCATCCTTGTCCGATAGCACGAAGTGCTCTCCGGGCCAGTCTATGCCGATAGCAGGGTCATTCCAGCTGATGCCGTGTTCGTCCGTGGGTGCATAGTAGTCCGTACACTTATAGAGAAAGTCCGCGCTGTCGCTCAAGACGCAAAAGCCGTGCGCGAACCCCGGCGGAACATACAGCTGATGCTGATTGTCTTCCGACAGCTCGGCGCCCACCCATTGACCGAAGGTCAGCGAACCCTTGCGGATATCCACAGCCACATCGAAGACCGTTCCGGTGACCACTCGCACCAGCTTGCCCTGCGGCCGCTGCAGTTGATAGTGCAATCCGCGCAATACCCCTTTCGCGGAACGCGAATGGTTATCCTGTACGAAGTCGACGTCCAGCCCCTGCCCGGCGTAGTTTTCGCGGTGCCAGGATTCCAGAAAAAAACCGCGCGCGTCGCCGTATACATCCGGTTCGATCAGCAACACCTCTGCCAGCCGGGTGGGCGTTATTTTCATGACCGCAAACCGTCGTCGCGCAGCAGATCGAGCAAATATTTACCATAGCCGCTCTTTTCCAGCGGACGCGCCAGCTGCTCCAGCTCCTCTGGCGTGATATAACCCAGTCGGTAGGCAATCTCCTCGACGCAACACACTTTCAGTCCCTGACGCTGCTCCACCGTCTCGATGAAATTGGCGGCCTGCAGCAACGATTCATGCGTGCCGGTATCCAGCCAGGCCGTACCGCGCCCGAGCATCTCGACGTGCAACTCACCACGCTTCATGTAGGCGGCATTGATGTCGCTGATCTCCAGCTCCCCACGTACGGAAGGACGTAACTCAGCGGCCATATCCACCACGTGCTTGTCGTAGAAATAAAGGCCGGTAACGGCATAGTGTGAACGTGGCTGCTGTGGTTTTTCCTCGATCGAAACGGCGCGACCGCTCTTGTCGAGCTCGACCACACCATAGCGCTCCGGGTCCCGGACCCGGTAGGCGAATATGGTCGCGCCCGCGTCGCGTTTTACCGCACGGGCAAGGTTGGTTCCCAGTCCGTGGCCGTAAAAAATATTGTCGCCGAGCACCAGGCTGCAGTCGGATTGCCCGATAAACCCGCGGCCGATGATAAACGCCTGCGCGAGCCCCTCCGGCCGCGGCTGCACCGCGTAGTGCAGGTCCACGCCGAACTGCGCGCCATCACCCAGCAGGTGCTGGAACGCGCTGGCGTCCTCGGGCGTCGTGATAATAAGAATCTCGCGGATACCCGCCAGCATCAGCGTCGACAGCGGGTAGTAGATCATCGGCTTGTCATACACCGGCATCAATTGCTTGCTGACGGCGCGGGTTAGCGGATACAGGCGGGTGCCTGAGCCACCCGCGAGGATAATGCCTTTCATGCCCTGCTTCTGTCAGCTGTGTGATGGCGCGTCATATTGTACGCATCTTGTTCGAGGGAGCGGCAAATATACCATAGACCGCGCAGGTTGGGCTGAGCGCAGCGAAGCCCAACCTGAGAGAATATCGAGACTTTCCAATCTTCATTCGGCGGGAGCTATGTTGGGCTTCGCTGCGCTCAGCCCAACCTACGGTGTCAGCGCCTGCCGGCACCGCGATTCGCCACATGCATCCCGACCAGCGCCGCCACCAGTATGGTAAGGTAAAATTGTCCCAGCACCACCTCAACCCCCGCCAGCGTCCGCGCAGCTGCACTCACCGGCAACACATCGCCGTA
>JAJDOI010000101.1 GCA_022340245.1 Thiogranum sp. | reverse complement strand
CGGATACCACGACGCGATACCTTGTCTTCATAGGCGGGGCCGATGCCGCGGCCGGTAGTGCCGATGGCCTTCTTGCCGCGAGCAACTTCGCGGGCCTGATCCAGAGCGATGTGATAAGGCAGGATCAGCGGGCAGGATTCGCTGATCCCCAACCGCGCCCTGGCGGGCACACCGCCGGCTTCGAGCATGCTGATTTCCTCGAGCAGGGCGCTCGGCGACAACACCACGCCGTTACCGATAAGGCAGCGCACACCGACGCGCAGGATACCTGAGGGGATCAGGTGCAGCACCGTCTTTTTGCCTTCTATGACCAGCGTATGGCCGGCATTATGACCGCCCTGAAAACGCACCACGGCCGAGGCGCGGTCGGTCAGCAGGTCGACGATTTTACCTTTACCCTCGTCACCCCACTGGGTGCCGATTATCACGACGTTCTTACCCATCCGATACCAGTCCTGTCAAAGTCTACGACAAATTCTCAACTACCCACGCGGAACCGCTCCAGCGCAACATTCGGCGGCAATTCATTTCCGCATGGGTGCCCTGCTGACCCGGCAGCTGCTGCACCACAACCTCGCCCTGCGCGCGCAGCACCTTGACGGTCTCGGCCAGCGCCGCGTCCTCCTCGGCGGGGGCCAGGATGGCGCCAGGGCCGGCCGGCCAGTCGCGGCTGCCCAGTTGCATGAGGCTACGCAAGTCGGTACTGAAACCGGTGGCGGGGCGGGCGCGGCCGAACACCTTGCCGATCTCGTCGTAGCGTCCGCCACGCGCCACCTCCTGGCCACGGTCGGCGACAAAGGCGGCAAACACCACACCGGTGTGGAACTGGTAACCGCGCAGTTCGGCGAGGTCGAAGTGCAGCGACACACCCGGCAGGCGTCGTTGCGCCAGCGCGGCAATGCGTTTCAGGTTGTCCAGCGCGGCGCGAGCCGGTTCGCCGCTGCCTTCCAGCAGCAGCTCGGCCGCCTGCAATACCTCGGCGTCACCATTGAGTGTTGCCAGCCCGGCGAGCCGTTCACGCTGGGAGGTCGATATTTCCAACTGCGCCAGGAAATCCAGTATTTCCGGAATTGCCTTGCGCTGCAAGGCATCGAACAGAATCGCCTCCTGTCCGGCGTCTAGACCGGCGTCCCGGGCCAGGCCGCGATAGATACCCACGTGTCCCAGGTCGATATAGACGTCCTCGACACCCGTGAGCGTCAGCGTCGCCACCATCAGTTCCAGGACTTCGACATCGCTCTCGGCACCCGCGTGGCCGAACAGTTCGGCGCCCACCTGCAGCGGGCTGCGGGACCCCGCAAAGCCGTCCGGCAGGGTATGCAGTACCGTGCCCAGGTAACACAAACGCGTGGGCGCCTCGCGCTGCAGGCGGTGCGCGTCGATGCGCGCAGCCTGTGGCGTCATGTCGGCGCGCAGACCCAGCAGCCGGCCTGATAACTGGTCGATCAGTTTGAAGGTCTGCAAATCGAGATCGTGTCCGGTACCGGTCAACAGCGAGTCGAGGTACTCGATAAAGGGCGGCAGGATCAACTCATAGCCCCAGCTGCGGTACAGGTCGAGAAGCTCGCGGCGCAACTGTTCCAGCCGCGCCGCCTGGGCGGGCAACAGTTCTTCGATACCTTCCGGCAACAGCCAGCGGTTCTTGCCTTTTTTCATAACCATTCAGTCCAACCGTAGCGGGCCGCCCCGCTATCACCCATTGCTATCTAACCAGATAAAGCAGCCCTACGCCCGCCAGCATACTCACCAGCCCGGAAATACGCATGCTGCGATTATCCACCTCGGACATGGCAGCCAGCAAACGGCGTACGCTGTCCGGGCTCAGAAAAGGCAGGATGCCTTCCAGCACCAGCATCAAGGCCAGCGCCGCGCCTAATTCAGTCCACATTCAAGACCACTCCGACCGCAAAAAAAAGCCGGGCGACGCGCATCGCCCGGACTCCCTGCCTGTTCACCCGGTCGTGCCGGCTTACTTGCCCTTCGCCCCGTTGAAATATTCGAAGAATTCGCCTTCAGGCTGCAGCAGCATCATGTCCTGACCTGGCTGGAAGCTTTGCTTGTAGGCCTGCAGACTGCGGTAGAACGAATAAAACTCCTTGTCCTTGCTGTAGGCATCGGCATAGATTTCAGCGGCACGGGCATCGCCCTGGCCGCGCGTCTGCTCGGCGTCGCGATAGGCGTTGGCGATTAGCACCTGGCGCTGGCGATCGGCATCGGCGCGGATCTTTTCCGCCGCCTCGGCACCCTGGGAGCGGAACTCCTTGGCCACCCGCGCCCGCTCGGCCTGCATGCGCCGATACACGGAATTGCTGACTTCCGCGGGCAGATCGACGCGCTTGACACGCACATCGACAATCTCGATACCGATGGCCTTGGCCTGCCGGTTGGCGTCGGTTGTCAGCTGTACCATGATCTCGTCACGCACCCCGGAGACCACCTCGTTGATGGTGCGCTTGCTGAACTGGCCGCGCATACCGTCCTTGATGATCTGCTCCAGCCGCTGGCCGGCGTGCCGCTCGTCACCCAGCACCGCGGTGTAATAGCGCCCGACATCGGCAATCCGCCACATGACGAAGGAATCGACAATGACGTTTTTCTTCTCGACCGTCAGAAAACGTTCCGGATCGACATCCAGCGTGAGTATGCGACCGTCATACTTGCGCACATTATTGATGAAAGGCATCTTGAAGTGCAGTCCCGGCTTCAGATCGGTGCTCACGATCTCACCGAGACGGAACAGCAGGGCTTTTTCCCACTGCCCGACCTGGAACATGGAAAATGCTCCCAGCACCACGAGCGCCAGCGCCAGCACCAACACCAAACGTATACTGCTACCCATTAGCGCGTCTCCCGTTGGCTGCGCGGCGGACGAACCGATTGATCATCGCTGCTTTGTGACGGCGCGGTCGCGCTGCTGGCGCCGTTGCCGGCCTCCGCGGAAAAACGCCGCATAGCGGAACTCTGCTTCAACAACTGATCGATAGGCAGATACATCAGATTGTTGGCATTCTTGCTGTCGACCAGCACCTTGCTGCTCTTGCCCAGGACCGACTCCATGGTTTCAAGATAGAGACGCTTGCGCGTGACCTCCGGCGCCTTTTTATACTCGGTGAGCAGCTGGCTGAAGCGGCTGGCTTCACCCTCGGCTTTTGCGATCAGCGACTCCTTGTAGCCATCGGCCTCCTGGATCTGGCGCGCCGCCGCGCCACGGGCCCGTGGAATGACGTCATTGGAATAGGCTTGCGCCTCGTTCTTCAACCGTTCCTTGTCCTCGCGAGCCTTGATTGCATCGGAAAAAGCGGCCTGCACCTCTTCCGGCGGCTGCGCGTCCTGCAGGTTAACGTCTGACACCAGCAGTCCGGCCTTGTAGGAGTCCAGGGTTTTCTGCATCAGGGACTTGATGTCGGCCACCACCTGGGCCCGGCCTTCCTTGAGCACGAAGTCCATTTCGCTCTTGCCGATCACCTCGCGGATGGCGCTCTCGGCAACCTGCTTGAGGACGCCGTCGGGATCGCGCACATCGAACAGGTACTGGCGTGGATCGCTGACCTGGTACTGCACAGCCAGCTGGATATTGACGATATTCTCGTCCTCGGTAAGCATCAGCGCCTCGCGCGGCACCGCGACCACCGCCTGGCCGGCGGCACCCGATCGGTAACCGATCTCGACAAAGCGGCGCTGTTCGACGTCGACCACTTCAACCTGCTCGACCGGGTAGGGAATCCGCCAATGGGGGCCGGGCGGGGTGACCTCGGAGAAGGCGCCGAAGCGCATCACCACACCCTGCCTGCCGGCGTCGACGATATAGATGCCCGAAGCCAGCCAGACAAGCACGACAATAGCCGCGATCACGCCAAAGCCGGTGAACCCCGAGCCACCGCCGCGGCCGCCGTCGCCACCACGCTTGCGTCCGCCACCGAACAGGCCGCCAAGCTTGTCCTGCATTTTCTTGACAACCTCGTCCAGATCCGGTGGGCCCTGGTCACCGCGACCGCCCCATGGATCCTTGTTGTTACCGCCTCCCGGCTCGTTCCAGGCCATGTATAACTCCAAATATTGAATACCCCTACTCCCTGCAGGAGAAGGTTAGGGTGCGGATCCAGTTGCGTTCCTGCTCACCCTGGCCCCCTCGCGCGGAGAGGGAACTGAAGACCAAAGCGCTAAATTCTAGGGAGCTTGGGCCGCGCCCGCAACACGTAGCGGCTCGTATTCCGCCTGCAGCCTGTAATCGCGGCCTTCGCGGCGATACAGCGCATCCAGCTCCTGTTCGCTGATACGCACCTCCAGCCACCACCCGCCGCTCTCCTCGACCCGATCCTGGAGCACCTGCCCCAGTTCGTAGATCCGGGCTCGCAGGCGGCCGCATTCGGGCGGCAGGTACAGCCAGCCATGCAGCTGATCGGCGAGAAAATACTCACCGAGCGCCTGCTCCAGCAGGTCCATACCCAGGCCGCTGACCGCCGAGCACCACAGGCGGGTCACGCGGGCATCCGGATCGCGCAGCAGGTGCGGGACTTCGGCGCTGAGGTCTATCTTGTTGTACACGAGGATTTGCGGCACGTTGCCGGCACCGATTTCGTCCAGTACCTCGTTGACCTGCTCGATGCGCGTCTGACGCTCCGGGTCATGGGCGTCGACCACGTGCAGCAACAGGTCCGCCTGCAGTGTTTCCTCCAGGGTGGCGCGAAACGCAGCGACCAGCTCGTGCGGCAGCTTGCGCAGGAAGCCTACCGTATCTGCCAGTACGACCGGCCCGAAACCCGGCAGATCAAAGCGGCGCAGGGTCGGGTCCAGGGTTGCGAACAACTGATCGGCCGCGTACACCTCGGCATGGCACAAGCGGTTGAACAGCGTCGACTTGCCGGCATTGGTATAGCCGACCAGGGCCACCGTCGGCACCTCCGCCCGCTGGCGTGCACGCCGACCCTGCTGGCGTTGGCCGCGGACCTTTTCCAGCCGCTTGTGGATCTGCTTGATACGTTGCCCGAGTAACCGGCGGTCGGTTTCCAGCTGTGTTTCACCCGGACCACGCAGGCCGATACCGCCCTTCTGACGTTCCAGGTGGGTCCAGCCGCGCACCAGGCGCGTGGACAGGTGTTGCAGCTGCGCCAATTCGACCTGCAGCTTGCCCTCGAACGAACGCGCCCGCTGGGCAAATATATCCAGGATCAGCCCGGTCCGGTCCAGCACACGCGCCTGGAACAGTTTCTCCAGGTTGCGTTCCTGGCTGGGGCTCAGCTCGTGGTTGAATATCACCAGTACGGCATCGTGCTCGATGACCTGGTCGCGGATTTCCTCCGCCTTGCCGGCGCCGACGAAGTAACGCGCGTCCGGTGCACTGCGGCTTGCGGTCACCGTCGTCAACGGTCGGGCACCCGCGGACCTCGCCAGGTCGGCGAACTCGAGAAGATCTTCGGGATCGGACTTACCGGGAAAATCGACGTGAACGAGTATAGCCCGTTCACCATTGCGGGGACGCTCAAACATACACAGGCAGACTGGAGCCGGTCACAGACCGGCTCCGTAAGGACAGGGCCGGATCAGGAGTTTCCGGCCTCGCCGCCGTTTGCTTCATCACCACTCGCCAGCCGCACGTTGCGCGCCGGTACAACCGTAGAGATGGCGTGCTTGTACACCATCTGACTGACACTGTTTTTCAATAACACCACAAATTGATCGAAGGACTCAATCTGGCCCTGCAGCTTGATGCCGTTGACCAGGTAAATTGCCACCGGAATACGCTCTTTCCGCAGCGTGTTCAGGAAGGGTTCTTGCAGCGACTGACCTCTGGCCATGTCATTTCTCCTTCTTCTCGTAACGTGCAACAAATTCGTTCTCCTACCCGGCGTCTTCTTTTGAGTGGGGAGTGAGCACAAAATCGACCAAGCCGCGTCCTGTTGCGGTTAAGGTTTTCCATAGGAGCAAAACTATAACACATTCAACTGGCTGCTGCGCCAGCCCGGCGAACGAGATCCAATACAGTTGCTACCGGATCCCCCTCGAGCGGATCGACCCAGTGACAATTTGATTCACTGCGCAGCCAGGTCATTTGCCGCTTGGCGTACTGGCGGGTGGCGATGACAGCGCGTTCGACCCACTCGGATGCCGACAGGTTCCCCTCGAGGTACGACCAGGCCTGGCGATAGCCGACGGCACGCATCGACGGCATGTCCGGACGCAGGTCGCCGCGGTCGCGCAAGCGACGCACTTCGTCAACAAAACCCTGCTCCAGCATGGCGTGAAAGCGCTGCTCGATGCGCCGGTGCAAAACGCTGCGCTCGCGCGGCGCGAGAACGATCTTCAGGAAGCGCCATGCCGCGGCCTGCGTACGCCCCGCGGCAAACAACTCGCTCATTGTCACCCCGGTCAGCTCGTAGACCTCGAGCGCGCGCTGAATGCGTTGCGGATCATTGGGATGGATGCGTGCGGCGGCCTCGGGGTCGACGCGCCGCAGGCGCGCGTGCAGCGCCGCCCAACCCGCCTCGGCAGCCTCGGCTTCAAGCTGCGACCGCACCTCCGGATCGGCCGAGGGCAGGTTGGACAAACCCTGTTCCAGGGCCCGGAAATACAGTGTCGTTCCGCCGGTCAGCAGCGGCGTATTGCCGCGCCCGCCGATATCCGCCATTTCATCGAGCGCATCGCGGCGGAACTCGGCCGCCGAATAGGTTTCGGCGGGATCGCGGATATCAATGAGACGATGCGGCGCCAGGCGCAGAGTGGCGGGGTCGGGCTTGGCAGTGCCGATGTCCATGCCGCGGTAGATCAGCGCCGAATCGACGCTGATGATTTCCAGCCCCAGGCGTTGCACCAGCTCCACGGCAACCCCGGTCTTGCCGGAGGCCGTCGGCCCCATGAGAAAGATCGCCAGTGGCTTGGTCATCGCTGCGCGCCGGTCAGCGGCCGCGCATAAACAGGCTGTCCAGCTCCCTCATGTCGACCTGTACCCAGGTCGGCCTGCCGTGATTGCACTGGCCGGAGCGCTCGGTGCGCTCCATGTCCCGCAGCAGGGCATTCATTTCAGTCACGCTGAGCTGGCGGTTGGCGCGTACCGAGCCGTGACAGGCCATGGTGGACAACAGATCGTTGATGGTCTCCTCGATGCGCCGGCTGCGGCCGTGGGTGCGGCAGTCGGCAAGCACGTCCCTGACGAGCGCTGCGATATCAGCGTCGGACAACAGCGCAGGCACCTGCCGGACCAGCAACTGTTCGGGCCCCTGCCGGTCGATCTCGAAGCCCAGCGCCGCGAACCAGTCGCGACGCTCTTCGGCCTCGTCGGCTTCCGCCTCGCTGACCGCCAGGCCAAGCGGCACCAGCAGCGGCTGGGAACGGATCCCCTGCTCCCCGTAACTGCGTTTCAGGTGTTCGTAGCTGATACGTTCGTGGGCTGCGTGCATATCCACCAGCACCAGCCCCTGCGCGTTTTCAGCGAGGATATAGACGCCTTTGAGCTGTGCCAGCGCAAATCCCAGTGGTGGTGCATCGACGTGCCCTGCGGGCTCCGCTTCCATGGGCGCTTCGATCGGCTGCACCAGGGCATTGCCGTGCAAGCGCTGGTAGTGACCGAGCTGTTCGCTGACCCGCAGTTCCATGCCCTGCTGCCGCGCGGCCGGCCAGCGGTAGGCGTCGCCGGGCGGACCCGCCGGCGACGCCGCGGAGCCCGCGGCTGTTGCAGGCGCCGTGCCGGCCTGCGGGCGCACATCGGCCAGCACCTGGTGGATGGTGCGGAACAGGAAGTCGTGGACCAGTCGCGACTCGCGGAAGCGCACCTCGTGTTTCGCCGGGTGGGCATTGACATCCACGCTGGCCGGGTCGAGTTCCAGGTACAGCACGAAGGCGGGGTAGCGGCCGTGATACAGCACATCCTGGTACGCCTGGCGCACCGCGTGCCCCAGCAACTTGTCGCGCACCGCGCGCCCGTTGACGAAGAAGAACTGCAGGTCGGGCTGGCTGCGGGAGAACGCCGGCTGCGCAATCCAGCCCGACAGGCGCAGTCCCGCGGCTGCGTGATCCAGGCCAATAGCCTGTTCGGCGAACGCTTCGCCGAGCACGGCCTTGACGCGCACAAGGCGCTCGGCGTCCGACTGCCCGGCGCGCAAATGGTGCAGCGCCTTGCGCTTGCGCCGGACAACCAGCTCGACGTCCGGGCGGCTCAGGGCAATACGTTGAAATACCCCTTCAAGGTGTTTGTGCTCGGTGTTTTCCGTGCGCAGGAACTTGCGCCGGGCGGGAACGTTGAAAAACAGGTCCCGCACCTCGATGGTTGTTCCCTGGGGGTGCGCGACCGGCTCGGGCGCGGGCGTCTGTTCGCGGCCGTCACCCTGAACCTGCCAACCGCTGTCCTCGCCGGCCATGCGTGACTGCAGCAGCAGGCGCGACACCGAGGCAATGCTCGGCAGGGCCTCGCCGCGAAAACCGAGGCTGGCGACGTTTTCCAGGTCGTCGAGCGAGGCGATCTTGCTGGTGGCGTGGCGTGACAGGGCCAGGGCGAGATCCTCACGGTGAATACCCTGACCATTGTCGCGCACCCGGATCAGGCGCTTGCCACCCTCTTCAATATCGATTTCGATTTTGTTGGCACCGGCGTCCAGGCTGTTTTCCAACAGTTCCTTGAGTACCGAAGCCGGACGCTCGACGACTTCGCCGGCGGCAATCTGGTTGATAAGCTGGGGATCGAGCGGGTGGATGCGCATGCCGCCATGTTACCGCGCACCGCGGGCAGCGCAAAGGCGCTGCGGCGCTCAGCCGCCGTTGGCGGGGATGGTCAGCACCGCACCGACCAGCAGGTTGTCATCGTCCAGGTGATTGTGGCGGCGCAACGACGCCAGGGTCACGCCATAACGCTGGGCGATATGGCTCAGGGTGTCGCCACGACGGATCACGTGGTGTCGCGGAGCGGCCCTGGCGACCAGTGTGCCGGGCGGGGGATTGGCGGCAAAATAGGCGCGCACGCCGTTCATGATCGCCTGGGCGACTTTCTGCTGGTGCCCGGCGCTGCGCAGGCGCTTTTCTTCGGACGGGTTGGAAATAAATGCGGTCTCCACCAGCAGCGAGGGAATATCGGGCGACTTGAGCACCACGAAGCCGGCATGCTGTACATGTCGCTTGTGCACCTCGCCGATGCGTTTCATTTCCCTGAGGACATCGGCTGCAACTTCGTTACTGGCCTCCAGGGTCGCGCTCTGGGCCAGGTCCAGCAACACTTCGGCCAGCAGGTCATCCTTGTCGTCCAGGCTCACACCGCCGACCAGGTCGGCGGCGTTTTCGCGCGCGGCCAGCCAGCGGGCCATTTCGGACGAAGCGCCGCGCCTCGACACCGCGTAGACTGAAGCCCCCCTGACGCGGCGGTCGCGGAAGGCATCGGCGTGGATGGATATAAACAGGTCAGCGCGGTTCTGGCGGGCCTTTTCCATACGCTTGCGCAGGCCAACATAGTAATCGCCATCGCGGATCAGTACCGGCCGCATCCCGGGCTCCCTGGCCACCAGCTTCGCCAGCCGCCGGGCCAATGCCAGGACGACGTCCTTTTCCCGCGTGCCGCGCTTGCCACGCGCCCCGGGGTCTTCACCACCGTGACCGGCGTCGATGGCGATCACCAGGTCGCGCAGTTTCGCCGGCGTGTTACTGGCCTCGGTCTTTTTCGGTTTGGCGGCGGCTTTCTTGTCGGCATCGTACAGGTCGATGACCAGGCGGTGCCCGTATTGCTTATTGGGCTTGAGCACAAAGCTTTTCGGTTTGACCGCGCCGCCCAGATCCAGCACCAGGCGCAGATCGCCGCCCTTGCGTGGCCCGCTGCGCAGGTCCTTGACGATGCCACCGGCGGTAAAGCTCTTTTTCACCCCCGGGTCGATGGCGGCGTCGGATAGATCGATCACCAGACGGTTGGGATTCTTCAGCGTGAACAGGCGGTGCTGGACCGGACCGGAAACATCGAAGACCACGCGGGTACTGTCGGGAGCCGCCCACAGGCGGGCGCCCTGCACCTGCATGCCGGCAGCATTTGCCAGCCAGGGCAGTAGCAGCAGGCCAAGCCAAGCCAAGCGTCCCAAACCGAATCTCCCCAAAACCGTCCGTTGCCCTGCCATCTATACCGCATCC
>JAJDOI010000080.1 GCA_022340245.1 Thiogranum sp. | reverse complement strand
CTTCGACGACGAGGGCACACCGGCCGATCGAGTCCACCTCATTCGCGATGGCATGCTGTTGCGCCCGCTCGGCGGTGCCGTCTCGCAGAGCCGCGCGGGGTTGGACGGTGTGGCCAATGCGCGCGCCAGTGACTGGAACCGGCCCGCCATCGATCGCATGGCCAACCTCAACCTCGAGCCGGGCACCAGCAGCCTGGACGAGCTGATCGGCTCTATCGAGTACGGGGTGCTCATGGACACCAACCGCTCATGGTCGATCGACGACAGCCGCAACAAGTTCCAGTTCGGCTGCGAGCTCGGCCGCGTGATCGAGAACGGCGAGCTCAAGGGCCTGGTGCGCAACCCCAACTACCGCGGAATCAGCGCGACCTTCTGGCGCAACCTCGCGGGCGTGGGCGATGCCGGCAGCTTCGAGGTCTGGGGTACGCCCAACTGCGGCAAGGGCGAGCCCAACCAGATGATCCAGGTCGGCCACGCCTCACCGGCCTGTGTGTTCCGCGACGTCGAGATTTTCGGGGGCGACTAGCCGTGGAAGGGTATTTTCGCCAGCTCGCCGACACCCTCTGTGCGGCCCTCCCCGCGGGCGAGGTGCTGCTGCTGAACTACCGGGGCGAGGACTCGGACTTCGTCCGGCTGAATCTCAACCGCATCCGCCAGGCCGGCAACGTGCGCCAGCAGACGCTGTATCTCGATCTTATCGCCGCAGGCCGCGAGGCCGCTGCCGTGATGCCGATCTCGGGCGGCCTTGGCGACGACCTGGCGCGGGCGCAGGCGCTGCTTGGTCGGCTGCGCGAGCAGTTGCCCCTGCTGCCCGAAGACCCGCACCTCAACTACGCCACCGAGGTGCACAACAGCACCCGGCGCGGCGACAACCGGCTGCCCGCGGCGGGCGAGGCACTGGAAGCGCTGATGGCGGCCGCGCACGGACTGGACCTGGTCGGCGTGTGGGCCGGCGGCGAGATGAGCCACGGCTTTGCCAATTCGCTCGGCCAGTTCAACTGGCACAGCGCTTACAGCTTCAATCTGGACTGGAGCATCTACCGCGCGGGCGACACGGCGGTGAAGCAGAACTACGCGGGTTTTGCCTGGGACGGCGACTTCCTCGCCGAGAAAATTGCCTGCGCGCGCGAGACCCTGGCGCTGCTCGGGCACCAGCCCCGGCAACTCAAGCCCGGCAAGTACCGCGTGTTCCTCACCCCGAGCGCGCTCTACGAGCTGATGCAGATGGTCAGCTGGGGCGGCTTCGGGCTGAAAAGCCACCGCACCGCACAGACACCGCTGCTCGGCATGGTGCGCGAGGGCCTCACGCTGCACACAGACGTGACTGTCACCGAAAACCACGCCGCGGGCCCTGGCCCGCGCTTCACCCGCGCGGGCTTCATCAAACCGGACAGCGTCGGGCTCATCGAGCGGGGCGAGTATCGCCAGTGTCTCGCTAACCGGCGCAGCGCCAGGGAATACGGCGTGCCGGTCAATTGCGGCAGCGAGCATCCGCAGTCACTGGAGATCGGCGGCGGTCAGCTGCACCAGGACGAGGTCTTCACCGCGCTGGACACCGGGCTCTATATCAGCAACCTGTGGTACTGCAACTTTTCCGACCGCAACCACTGCCGGATCACCGGCATGACCCGCTTTGCCTGCCTGTGGGTGGAGCAGGGCCGACCCGTGGCGCCGGTCAACGTCATGCGCTTCGACGAGAGCATCTACCACATCCTCGGCGACCGCCTCGAAGGGCTTACCCGCGAGCACGAGCACATCCTGGATACCGGCAGCTACGAATGGCGCTCCGACGCCAGCGCCCGGCTGCCCGGTGCACTGGTCAACGACTTTACTTTCACCCTCTAGGCTGCGGGTCCACGCGCCCGGCGGCGGCGTTTCAGCGCCGACAGGCTTTGAACCCCCGATAGGGATCGGTAAGCCCTGGCCTTTCGGCGACGGCCATAGGTAGGTTGGGCTGAGCACAGCGAAGCCCAACACAATGGCGGCAGAAACGACAGGGATCGAGGCGCCGGATGGGCGGGTAGTTGAAAGCTGCCAGGGTGATCAGGCGAGGCTGTTGGGCGTCGCTGTGCTCAGCCCAACCTACGGCTGCGCTCAGCCCAACCTACGGTTTTCATCGGCGGGCTGGCCGATCAAGTCGGCTACCAGCCGTAGTCCGGTGCCGCCGGCTTTTAGCCGGTGGCGTATTCACCTGCAGCAAGGTTGTCGCGACGCGCCAATCCGGTAACATGGCCGGTCCCGGAGAAGTAACCAGCAGTCAGCGGATCGATCCCCGTGCCCAAGGAATACATACGCGTTCGCGGCGCCCGCCAGAACAACCTCAAGAACCTCGATCTTGACCTGCCGCTGGGTGAGTTGATCGTGGTGACCGGGGTCAGCGGTTCGGGCAAGTCATCGCTGGCGTTCGACACGGTATACGCCGAAGGGCAGCGCCGTTATGTCGAGACATTCTCGCCCTATGCGCGCCAGTTCCTCGACCGCATGGACGCGCCCAGCGTCGACCGTATCGACGGCATTCCGCCGGCCATCGCCATCGACCAGACCAACCCGGTGCGCACCTCGCGCTCGACGGTCGGGACCATGACCGAGCTCAACGATCATCTGAAGCTGCTGTTCGCGCGCGCCACCCGCCTGTATTGCCGCGGCTGCGGTGCCCCGGTGCGACGCGATACGCCGGACGGCATCGCCGACGCGCTGTTTGCGCGCGCGGGAAAACGCGCACCGCGGGCCCTGATCACCTTTGCCGTCGACGTGCCGGAGAACTTCGGCCAGGACGAGGTTGAAGGGCTGCTGGCGCAACAGGGCTATACCCGCCTGCACGCGCGTGCCGGCAAACGCCTGGAAGTGATTCAGGACCGGGTACGGCTGGCGCCGGATCGCCGCGAACGCATTGTCGAGGCGTTGGAAACCGCACTCAAACACGGTCACGGTCACGTCACGGTCTATGCCCTGGACGCTGACGGCCAGGCCGGCGACCCCTGGCGCTTTTCCGGCGATCTGCACTGTGCCGATTGCGATATCCACTACCAGGAAACCACGCCCAACCACTTTTCCTTCAACTCGCCCATCGGCGCCTGCGAGAGTTGTCGCGGTTTCGGCAGAACCCAGGGCATCGATTACGGCCTGGTGGTGCCGGATGCCGGCAAAAGCATCGCCGACGGCGCGCTGAAACCCTGGCAGACCGACGCCTACCGGGAATGCCAGGCCGATCTGCTGCGCTTTGCCCGCAAGCGAGGCATACCGGTCGACGTGCCCTGGAAAAAACTCTCCCGGGCCCAGCAGCGCTGGGTGATCGACGGCGAGGGTGACTGGGACGACGGTGTCTGGTACGGCGCGCGGCGCTTCTTCGCCTGGCTGGAAAGCAAGGCCTACAAGATGCACATCCGCGTGCTGCTGTCGCGCTACCGGTCCTACGACGAATGCCCGGCCTGCGCGGGCGCGCGGCTGAAACCCGATGCCCTGTGGTGGCGCCTGGGCAGCAAGGCCAATGCCGATGCGGTATTGGCGCCCGGGGAGCGTTTCACACCGGTCGGTCTGACGCTTCCGGCAAAGACCTGGCAGAGCCTGGCGGGGTTGACCATCCACGACGTGATGCGCCTTCCCATCGAACGCTGTGCGCGGTTTTTCGCCACACTCGATCTGCCCAAACCCCTGGACGAAGCGACGCAACTGCTGCTCGCGGAAATCCGCGCGCGGCTTAAATACCTGGTCGATGTCGGGCTGGGCTACCTGACCCTGGACCGCCAGTCGCGCACCCTGAGCGGCGGTGAAGTGCAGCGCATCAACCTGACCACCTCGCTTGGCACCTCGCTGGTCAACACCCTGTTTGTGCTCGACGAACCCAGCATCGGTCTGCACCCGCGCGACATGCAGTGCGTTATCGGCGTACTGCACCGGCTGCGCGATGCCGGCAACACGCTGCTGGTGGTCGAGCATGACCCGCAGATCATGCTCTGCGCCGACCGCATCCTGGATATGGGCCCGGGACCGGGCGAGCGCGGCGGTGAGCAGGTGTTCTTCGGCACCCCCAGACAACTGCTGCGTTCCAGGGCCTCGCTCACCGCCCGCTACCTGCGCGGCGAGCGAAAAGTTTCCCAAGGTTCAATGGGGTCGGACGCGATTAATACCACGACTGTGGGAACCTTGAATGCGCGCGGATTAATCGAGTCTGACCCCATTAAGGCCGATGCGATCGAAGTGCGCGGGGCGTCGGAACACAACCTCAAGTGCGTCGATGTCAGACTGCCGCTGCGGCGACTGGTGTGTGTGACCGGTGTCAGTGGCTCGGGCAAGTCCACCCTGGTCCAGGACGTGCTCTACAATGCGTTGCGCAAGTTGCAGGGTAAACCGGTGGAAGCGCCCGGCGCGCACAGGGCTATCAGGGGATATAAAAAGATCGGCGAGGTGGTGCTGGTCGACCAGTCGCCCATCGGCAAGACCACGCGCTCCAACCCGGCGAGTTATGTCGGTGCCTGGAATGCCATTCGCGAACTGTTTGCCGCGCTACCCGAAGCCCGGGAACGCGGTTACAAAGCCGGCACCTTCAGCTTCAACTCGGGCACCGGGCGCTGTCCCACCTGCGGCGGCAACGGTTTCGAGCACGTGGAGATGCAGTTTTTGAGCGATGTGTACCTGCGTTGCCCGGATTGCAACGGCAGCCGCTACCGGCCGGAGGTGCTGGAAATCACCCTGGACGGCAAGTCGGTGTCGGACGTGCTCGGCATGACGGTGAACGGGGCGCTGACATTTTTCGCCGACCAGCCGGCGGTGCAGACGGTGCTCGCACCGCTGGCTGACGTGGGGCTCGATTACCTCGCGTTGGGCCAGCCTGTGCCGACGCTCAGCGGCGGCGAAGCTCAACGCCTGAAACTGGCCGGGCACCTGGCGAAGGCGGGCGGTCGCAAGAGCGCGGCAAAGGCCACGCTGTTCCTGTTCGACGAGCCTACCACCGGTCTGCACTTCGACGACATCCGTAAACTGCTCGCGGCCTTCCAACGCCTGATCAACGACGGTCACTCGCTGGTGGTCATCGAGCACAACCTGGATGTGATCAACGCCGCCGACTGGGTCATCGAGCTTGGGCCGGAAGGCGGCGACGCCGGCGGCGAGATCGTTTGCGAGGGCACGCCCGCACGGATCGCAAAACACAGGACCAGCCATACCGGCGCGGCGTTGCGCGCGTATGCAAGCGAACTGCAAACGGCTGAGGCAGTTGCGGGGAAGGCGGCAGAGGAACCGGAGACGGCACTGGCAAGAGCCAGCGCTGTCTCCGGTTCCATCGAAATCCTCCACGCGCGTGAACACAATCTGAAAAACGTCATGGTTACGATCCCGCGCGAAAAGTTCACCGTCATTACCGGCGTATCCGGGTCGGGTAAAAGTACCGTGGCTTTCGATATCCTGTTCAACGAGGGTCAGCGGCGTTACCTGGAATCGCTCAACGCCTACGCGCGCCAGTTCGTGCAGCCCGCCTCGCGCGCCGATGTCGACGCCATCTTCGGCATCCCGCCCACCGTGGCCATCGAGCAGCGCACCAGTCGCGGCGGCCGCAAGAGCACGGTCGCGACCCTGACCGAGGTGTATCACTTCCTGCGCCTTTTGTTTGTCAAACTCGGCACCCAGTACTGTCCCGACTGCAACGTGCCGGTCCAGCCCCAGACCAGTGAGTCGATCCTTGCACAGCTCAGCAAGGCGCACCGCAACCGGGAAATCACTTTGCTCACGCCGCTGGTGGTCGCCCGCAAGGGGTATTACACCGATCTGGCAAAGTGGGCCGCCAACAAGGGCTTTGCACACTTGCGCGTCGACGGCGAGTTGCTGGCCACGGCCGACTGGCCGCGTCTGGATCGCTACCGCGAGCACCATATCGAACTGCCGGTCGGCACCATCGAGGTCAGCCCAAGAAACGAAACCGGCCTGCGCAGCCTGTTGCAGCGCGCGCTGGAATTCGGCAAGGGCGTGATCATCGTCAGGAGTGCGCGCAGTGAATCCACTTTTTCCACCCACCGCGCCTGCCCGAGCTGTGCCCGCAGTTTCGACGAGCTCGACCCGCGCCTGTTTTCCTATAACTCCAGGCACGGCTGGTGCGAAGCCTGTTACGGCACCGGCCTGCAGTTAAGCGGCTTCGACGCAGAACAAAGCGGCGAGGAAATCTGGTGGACGGACTGGTGGGAGGGTGAAACTCCCGCCTGCCCCAGCTGCGCCGGCGCGCGGCTCAATCCCGAGGCGCTTGCGGTGCGTTTCAACCGGCAGTCGATTGCGGGGTTTGCCGGAATGACCGTGAAACAGGCCGGTGCAGTGTTCAAGACGATCAGACTCAAGGGCCGCGAGGCCGATATTGCCCGCGATATCCTGCCGGAGCTGCGCACGCGGCTGAAGTTCCTGTCCGATGTGGGCCTCTCATACCTGACCCTGGACCGGGCGGCGCCGACCCTGAGCGGCGGCGAGGCGCAACGCATACGCCTGGCCGCACAGCTGGGCTCCAACCTCAGGGGGGTGTGTTACATCCTCGATGAACCAACCATCGGCCTGCACCCGCGCGACAACCGCATGTTGCTCGATACCCTCGGCAAACTCGAAGGCAAGGGCAACACCATCGTGGTGGTCGAACACGATGAAGACACCATCCGGCGCGCCGAACACGTCATCGACCTCGGTCCCGGTGCCGGCGTCAACGGCGGTGAAGTGGTCGCGGCCGGCCCGGTCAGCAAGCTCATCAAGCAGCCACATTCCATCACCGGCCGGTTTCTGGCAAAACCGTTGCAACATCCGCTGTTCCCCAGAAGACCGGTCAACATCAAGGGCCGGGGAGCCGATCCCTTTCTGGAAATCCAGGGTGCACGTCTGCACAACCTGAAAAATTTCTCCCTGCGTGTGCCGCTGCGGCGGCTGACCTGTGTCACCGGTGTGTCCGGTTCGGGCAAAAGCACGCTGGTGCGAGATGTTCTGCACGATAACCTGCACCTGCTGTTGCAGAAAAAAGGCAAAGGCAGAAAGAAAGCCGCCCCGCAACACCTGATCGGCTGCCGTGCTATCAAGGGTGGCGACAGGCTGCAGCGCGTACTGGAAGTCGACCAGACCCCCATCGGCAAGACGCCGCGTTCCTGCCCCGCGACCTACGTGGGCATTTGGGACGACATTCGCAAACTGTTCGCCGCCACAACCGAGGCGCGCATGCGCGGCTACGGCCCCGGGCGTTTTTCCTTCAACGTCAAGGGCGGGCGCTGCGAAGCCTGCGAAGGGCAGGGCATCAAGAAGATCGAAATGAGTTTCCTGCCGGATGTGAAAGTGCTCTGCGAGGTGTGTCACGGTGCCCGCTTCAATCCCGAAACGCTGGGCGTACGCTACAAGGGCAAGAGCATCGGTGACCTGCTGGCCATGAACGTGCGCGACGCGGCCGGCTATTTCCATGCCCATCCGAAAATTCACCGCGCCCTGGCGTTGCTCGACGATGTCGGTCTCGGTTACCTCAGCCTGGGTCAGCCCAGCCCGACGCTAAGCGGCGGCGAAGCCCAGCGTATCAAGCTGGTCACCGAGCTGGCGAAGGCCAGGGTCGATAAACCGGGTGAATCGGCGTCAGGTCCGGTTTTATCAAGCATCGTGGCGGATCCCGACTTGAAGGGCACCCTGTACATACTGGACGAACCCACCGTCGGCCTGCACATGGCCGATGTGGAACAGCTTATCCATGTGC
>JAJDOI010000053.1 GCA_022340245.1 Thiogranum sp. | reverse complement strand
GTGAGCAGGGTTTACAGGACGGAGCGCGATGTTCGAGCCGATCGAAATTCCATTCGGTTGCGTCATGATGTTCAACGTGGTGGAGCTGAAGGAGGATGCCAGTCCCGCGGACGTCGAGTGGGCGATGGGCGAGCTGTGCGCAGCCGTCAAGGATGGCTACGGTGATGACGATGGGGGCTTCGTCGGTGGCCAGTTTTTCAAATACAGCGGGTTCGTGTCGCCGGAAGGTTCGTTCGACCCAACGAAAATAACCGAGAACCACATCGTCATCGTCACCTATTGGAAGTCCTTTGCCCACCACGAGTCTGCGCACGCCGACGAACGATTCAGGGAAAAATTCTCCGCCCTGCGTGATTATTGCGAAGAGATATATGAAATCGGCTACAAGATGCTCTGGCAGGGTATGCCGCGCTGACTGAGGCCGGCGACACTTACCGGCTCTTTCGCTTTTGACAGAGAGCCGTGTTGGCCTATTCCGGCTGATTGCTGGGCCAGTCAGTGGCGAGGATGGTATCTCGGTAACCGTGCCAGGCGGCATAGCCGATAACCGGCATCAGCACGGCCAGCCCCAGAAAGGCGGTCAGAAAACTCACCGCCAGTGACAACACAATGAGGCCGGCCCACAGGGCCATGGGCGCCTTGTTCCTCAATACCGCATTGGCACTGCTCAGCACCGCAGTGACCGTGTCGGCTTTGCGATCGAGCATCATCGGCAAGGAAAAGGCACTCGCGCAGAAGACCAAAGTAGCAAATATCGACCCGACAACCGAGCCGATGATCAGGAAGGTGGCCAGACTGTGCAGGCTGGGGTGGGCTTCGACCGGAAAGAACACGTGCACCATGGACGCTGCGCGTGCCCAGACGAGGAAGATGACCAGCAGGATCATGGAAAATACCATCTCGTTGCCGAGATTGCGGCGGCCTTCGCGCAGACAATACCCGATTTGCGGCTCGAGTCCGCGCTGCAGCTGACAGCTGATGGAGTACAGCCCGATCGCGAGCACCGGCGCGACAAACACGAAACCCGACAACAGGCTGAAAATCAGTACATAGCCACCCAGCTTCCAAGTGAGGAAACTGAGCGCGTAGCTGAGTACTACCAGAAAGCCCCCGTAGGCGAGGCTGACCCCGGGCGCGCGCCGGAAGTCCTGCCAGCCGAGCTCAAGCCAATGCAATGGCCGCAGCACCGTAAGTGTCCGGCACGGCGCGACAAAGGGCAGGGTATCCGGGTCGATCGGCGGATGTTCGGGATTGACATCGCTCTGCGCCATTGCGGGTGCCTCCTCGGTCTTGTGTCGGGCGATGTTCTTATAATCGTAAATCTAGACGATACCTGCTTCCGATCAAGCGATAAAGGTCTGGAGAATCTCGCGCATGTGCCGAAGCGGCAGTGAAAAGTGGCCCTCGTCCGGGACGATGGTGAGCTGCGCCCTGGGCAGGTGGGCCGCCAGGTACTCGCTATGGCTCGGGGGAACGACCCGGTCCCGCGTGCCGTGCCAGATCTGCACCGGCTGGCGGATATTTTCCAGCCGGAATCCCCATGGTTGGCGAAATAACCTGAGGTCCTGCAGGCCGCCCAGCACGCCTTGGCGGAAACATTCCTGGATACTGAACGTGAAGGCCGGAAATATCAGCGGATCAAGCAGCACCGCCTTGTCAGGCATCCCGTCGAGTGCCGCCAGCAGGCGTATCAGCAGATCCGGTCGCCGGCGCGAGAGCTGCACCGTGGGCCAGCCGACAGCCGCGGCAAACAGCCGCGGGAAACGGTTGCCCAGGTAAAAGGCAAGTCGGGCGAACCCGCTCATGTCGCGCCTCAAAGACGTTTCGCACACCGGGCCCAGGCCGGCGACCAGGGCCACGGAGGTCACCCGCTGCGGCAGTTCGTGAGCGCAGGCCAGCGCGCAGGGCGCACCGCCCGAAACGCCGATAACGTCGAAGCTATCGATGCCCAGCCGGTCGGCCAGGTGCGCGATATCCTGTGTCCAGTGTTTCAGTGGGCGGGCGTGGTCGGGCGATGTCAAACCGTAACCGGGGCGGTCCGGCGCGATCACCCTGATCCCCAGCGCGCGGGCCGGTGTGTCCACCAGCAGGCATTCGTAACGCGAACCGGGCAGGCCGTGACAATAGAAAACATTGTGGCCGAGCTCGGCGCCGTAGCACACATAGCCGACCTGCCGGCCGTCCGACAGCGGCAGGATCCGGTTTTCAGGCCGCTCGGCTGCCGGGCCTGACATGGGTCGGTTCAAATACGCGCATGGCGTATTGAATCACGTACCCATGGCGGGCTCAATCAGCGCGAAACAACCTTCGCGGGGCCGCGATACCAGGAACCATCGGGCTGCAGGCAGGCGGTACCGTAGGCTTGAGCTTCCTTGCCGCCGACGATGACTTTCATCTGGTATTCGCGTTCCTGCAGGCAGGTCGAGGCCGGCTCGCTGTACTCGTAAGCCGGTTGCGGCGGTGTGGCCGGCACTGCCGGCACATACTGTTGCGCGGCGTAGGTGTCCTGCTGTGCATTGCCGATGACATAGCCGAACAGGCCGCCCACCAGCAGACCGTAGATCAGTTTCTCATCGTCGTCGCTGTTATGGCGGCGGTAGTTTGGCGCAGGGTAGTAACGGTAGTACTGGTGCCCATACGGCTGTTTGTAGCCGTGCTTGCCATAGTTGTGGCCACCGTCCGCGAAGCTTGGCTGGGTGCCCAGGCCGGCCAGTAGCACGCTGGCCAGGATCACGCCGCTGCGTTGTATGTGCTGATTCATGACGACTCCTCGTGTTGTTTTACACCGTCAGCTAACGCGGTCGGCGCAAAAAGGGTGACAGCGGGGTGGAAATGAACGAAGCTGTAACTGACTAATTTACAAGGGTATGGTGCATTGACGGTGAAACCTTTCAGCGACTGGCGGCGAATCTCCGGAGGTGGGCTGGTCGGACTGCTGGCGATTGTACTGATCGGCTGCGCGGGCCCCGGCAGGCAACGACCGGCAGACAGGGTACGCGTTGTCACCGCCGAGCAGCTTCACGGCTGCACCAATGTCGGTTTCACGCACGTCTCGGTTGTCGACAAGCTGCAGCAACTGCAGCAGGTTGACGGTGCGCTGGCCGAAAAGCTCGTTTCGCTGGCCGGTAACAGCGCGGCCCAACTGGGCGGAAACGCGATTGTCGAAATGACCAATATCGTCGACGGCAGCCAGTCGTTTGCGGTTTTCAAATGTCCGTGAGCACCGACTGCGGTG
>JAJDOI010000012.1 GCA_022340245.1 Thiogranum sp. | reverse complement strand
TGCGGCGTTCCCGCAAAGAACATCTTTGCCGTCACCTTTACCAACAAGGCGGCACGCGAAATGCGCGAGCGTGTCAACAAGCTGTTGAGCGCGGATACCGGCAAGGGCCTGGTCGTGTCAACCTTCCATACGCTCGGCATGCGCATGCTGCGACGCGAGGCACCGGGACTCGGTTACAAAAGCAACTTTTCCATTTTCGACGCCCAGGACAGCCTGCACCTGATCGACGAACTGCTGCGCAAAGGTGCCAGCGCCTTCCCCGCGGACGCGCTGCGCAACCAGATATCCAACTGGAAAAACGAGCTGGTTCTGCCGTTACAGGCGGTAAAACAGGCCGGCACCGAATTCGAACAGGCAGCGGCCCTGCTGTATGCCGAATATCAACGCAGTCTCAAAGCCTACAACGCCTTCGATTTCGACGACCTGATCCTGCAACCGGTACTGGCCCTTCAGGACAGCGAGCAAGTGCGCGAGCACTGGGTGAGCCGGGTACGCCACCTGCTGGTCGACGAATACCAGGACACCAACTCGGCGCAATACCGCCTGGTGCAACTGCTGGTCGGCAGCACCACGCCCTTTACCGCGGTGGGCGATGACGACCAGTCCATTTATGCCTGGCGGGGCGCCAATCCGGAAAACCTGAAACGCCTCAAGGACGACTTCCCGCGCCTGCTGGTCGTCAAGCTCGAACAGAACTACCGTTCCGCGGGCTGCATTCTCAAGTGCGCCAACCAGCTGATCGCCAACAACCCGCACGTGTTCGAAAAGCGTCTGTGGAGCTCCCTGGGCTATGGTTCACCGGTCAAGATCATGGCATGCCGTGACGGCGAGCACGAAGCCGAGCGCGTGGTGTCCGAGATACTTCACCACCAGTTCACCCACGCTACGCGCCATGGTGACTATGCCATCCTCTACCGTGGCAACCACCAGTCGCGCAGCTTCGAAAAAGTGCTGCGCGAACATACTATCGCCTATCACCTGAGCGGTGGCACCTCCTTTTTCGAATACAGCGAGGTCAAGGACCTGCTGGCCTACCTGCGCCTGCTCGTCAACGAAGATGACGATCGCGCCTTCCTGCGCGTGGTCAATACACCGCGGCGCGAACTGGGCGCCGCGACCCTGGAAAAACTCGGCGCCTACGCCTCGGAACACGGCCTCAGCCTGCTGGCGGCCTGCTTTGAAAGCGGTCTTGAAACGGTTCTGAACCGGCGCGCCAGCAGTCGCCTGCGCGAATTCGCCGAATGGATCGTTGCCCTCGCCGACCAGGGCAGACGCAGCGACGCCATGCCGGTGATACACCGCCTCATCCACGACGTCGATTACAGCGGCTGGCTGGCAGACAACGCCAAGGACCCCAACGAAGCCGACCGCCGCCAGCAGAACGTCAACGACCTGCTGGACTGGCTCCAGCGCCTCGCCGACAAGGCCGACGAGCAGCGCGATCTTGCCGAGATCGTCAGCCGCATCGCCCTGCTCGACCGCCTGGACCGCAACGATGAAGGCAACGGCAACTGCGTGCGGCTGATGACCTTTCACGCGGCAAAGGGCCTGGAGTTTCCACACGTCTTCATGGTTGGTGTGGAAGAAAACCTGCTTCCCCACCGCAGCAGTATCGAGGCCGACGATTTTGCTGAAGAGCGCCGACTGGCGTATGTCGGTATTACCCGCGCGCAGAAGACACTCACGCTGACCTATGCCGGCAAGCGCCGCCGCGCCGGCAGCTGGGAGAGCTGTGAGCCCAGCCGCTTCCTGACAGAACTGCCTGCGGGCGACCTCGAATGGGACAAGCCGGGCATGGTGCAAAACCCCGAGACGCGCAAACAGCGCGGCCAGGCTCACCTCGCACAGCTCAAAGGGCTGCTTTCCTGATCGCGCGGCCGCGTCGCGCTGCGCGCTGAGTCATAACCCGGCCACCATGTCCCGACCCGAACAGCTGATCCGCACGTTGATCGACAATGACAAGCTGTCGGAGGCTGTGCCGCTGCTGGAAGCGGCCTGTAAGCGCAACCCGCGCGATGCGCAAGCCTGGTCCTGGCTGGGCATAACCCACGCCCGGCTGCAGGCATGGCCGAAGGCCGAGTTCTGTTTACGCAAGGCACTTGCGCTGCGACCGGACGACGCCGATGCCCGCCACGCCATGGCAACGCTGCTGATCAGGAAACAGCGGTTCGGCGAGGCCACCACCCAGCTGCGGGCGGCGATGGCGCTGAGGCCTGACGAGGCCAGCCTGTACAACGATCTTGGCTACTGCGAACAACGCCAGCGACACATCGACAGCGCCATCGAAGCCTATCAGCGCTCCCTGCAACTGGACCCGCAACAGCACCTCGCCTACCGCAACCTCGGACTGCTCTACGAGCAGATCCATCGCCTGGAGGCGGCGCGGGACTGCGCGCAGCAGGCACTGTCGCGCGCGCCGGGCGATGTCGAGTCAACGCTGCTGCTGGCGAAGCTGGAGGCGCGGGACAAGCAGTACGCGGCGGCCCGGCAACGGCTTGCGCCGTTGCTGGACACCGGCCTGAGCCCTTTCCATCAGGGCGCGGCCAACCTGGCGATGGCCAAGATTCTCGATCGCCTCGGCGACCCGGAAGCGACCTTCCGCCACCTGGCGGCCGGCAAGCGGGCCTTCAGGGCGCTGTACCGCATCAGCGACAAGGACCTGCAGCAATATCGTAACGACATTCGGCGGTTTCGACAGGTATTTTCCGCTCCCCCACCTGCTGTCAGCCCGGCACTGGAGCCGACCGACGACGCCCTGAAAGTAATATTTCTGGTGGGATTCCCTCGCTCCGGAACGACGCTCACCGAACAGGTACTCGAAGCCCATCCGGACATTGTCGCCAGCCACGAACTGCCGGTGCTGATTGAGTTGACGAACAGAATCGGTGCAGTGACCGGCCGCCCCTTCCGCTATCCGGACGATGTGCACACCCTGAATCGCGAGGAAATCATGCTGCTCAGAGACGCCTACCGCCAGGCGATGGCGGCGGCGCTGGAGAGCCCGCCCGAAAAGGACCAGTTCGTTCTCGATAAGCTGCCGCTCAACATCGTGCATCTCGGCCTGATCGCACAACTGTTCCCCGAGGGGCGAATTCTGCTGGCGCTGCGTGATCCGCGCGATGTTTGCCTCAGCTGTTACCTGCAGAGCTTCGAAATGAATCCCGCCATGGCGCAATTCCTCAGCCTCGACGACACCGCCGCGTTCTATCGAACGGTCATGGTTCTGCTGCTGCACTACCGGGACACGCTGGGCATCAATATGCTCACCACACGCTACGAGGATATCGTCGACGACCTCGAAGGCGCGGCTCGCCGCATGCTCGATTATCTCGGCCTCGCGTGGAATCCCGCGGTGTTGCAGTATTACCGCGCCGCGCAGACGCGCCGTGTCTACACGCCCAGCTACCAGGCCGTGACCCAGCCGATTTACCCGGGCGCAAAAGGCAAGTGGAAAGGCTACGCGGCGCAGCTGGCGCCGATATTGCCGATGCTGGAGGAACTGGCGCGCGGCATGGGCTACCGCGACTGAGTAGCGGGCAAAAAAAAAGGCTGCCCGCGGGCAGCCTCGTTCGGACTTGGCGAATCGCCGGCTTACTGACCGCTTTTCGACAGCATATATTCGATTGCCGCCTTCAACTCGTCCTCGGAGCAGTCACCACAAGTCCCCTTCGGCGGCATGGCCTTGAAGCCGTCGGTCGCGTGCGCCAACAGCGTATCGATGCCCTGTGCGGCGCGCGGCCCCCAGGCGGCGTTGTCACCGATCTTCGGCGCACCGGCCACACCGGTGCCATGACAGGCGGCACAATGGCCATTGACGATGTCCTCACCGGAACGCGGACCGGCGGCGGCAACCGGCGCACTGGGGGCGGCCGGGGCAGTGCCGACATTGACCTCGCCCACCGGCTTGATGTTTTCCTCGGTCTTGGCCTGGACAAGGGCATCTTCCTCGGGATTCGGCCCCAGGTCGTCGGTCACGGTGTCGGCGAGAAAAAAGAATACAATCGCGATTACCACCAGAACGGCCAGCACGCCAATAAAATTACCGAAAAATACTTTGTCTTCGTGGCTCACCTGAAATCTCCAAAATTCAATTGGTTACTCTGCGGCGGCTCCGCATCCGCGCGCGAAACCTGGGCAAAACTGGCGCGCAAGTATAGCCGCAAACGCCTGTTCACGAAAGGAAAACCCTTCGGACTACTAAAGTATTCGCCAGCACCGCCGATGATCCCTCACGAAGGACGAATGAAAGGCTAGTGGAGGGCCCTGGAGGCTTGAAGCTATGAAAGTAGATACATCGTTCCCACAGCCACCCCCGGTTCCGATACCCAATCGGTCGGCCGAGCAACAGGCCGAACAGACCTCTGCGCGTCCTGTCGACCGCCCACACCACGACGAAGCCGCGAATAACCAGCAAACCCGACAGGCTGTCCCGGGGCTCGAAGCCCGCGGCGACGCCGCCGAATCGCGGCGCGAGGTGAGCGAGCGCGGCGAGACCGAGCAGCGCCAACCCGCCGCCGCGTCGCCACAGGGCAGCAGCTTGAGTTCCAACCCCACCCAGCCGGCCGCCAAAGGCGAACTGCTGGATGTGATTGCCTAGGCGGCTGCCCATGAAGATCGACGGTGTTTTGTCCCAGGCCATGCTCGGTATTCAGCGCGGACTCAACAGCGCACGCGGGCATGCGGCAGAAATCGCCAGCGCCGGGCAGTTCAACAGCGACAGCCCGACCGACCTGGTCGAACCGATGCAGGGCCTCAAACAGGACAAACTGCAGGTGCAGGCCTCCACAGAGGTGCTGAAAGCCTACGACGAAATGATCGGCTCCCTGTTCGACACAAAGGTTTAGATTTCCCGCCCAGGCCCAAACACAGGATAGCCGCGCGCGGGGCCGGAGCCTTCTGGCTCCGGTTTTCTTATGCCTGACTGTCGAGCCAGGCGCGCCAGCCGCCGAAGGCCGATATATCTGTCGCCCCGTCGATACCGCCAGGCTCGCAGATAAAGCCGGTCACCCACTCCCCGTCTGCCAGCTCCACCTTGCCCAGACCCAGCGGTGCGGGGATCAGCTGCAGAAAACCGCCGACCTGGTGAGCCGGCATCGCCCAGACCTCGACCTCAATGGCGTCACTGTGCACGTCGCGCACCAGTCCGGGCCGCCTGGGCGGTCCACCCGGCAGTGCATACAGACGATAGTTCGCGGACGTCCGTGTCCGCTCCATCAGCCAGGCACCGCGTTCCACCAGCTGTGTGTTCAGAGGCAGACCGGACAGGTGCGCACCGCACACGGCGATCGGAACGATCCCCGGCACCGGCGGCCTTGACGCTAGCGCCGCAGGCAGCGCCAGGCCCGTCGCGCCCGCCGGCACACCCGCACTGCGATGCACGCGGTCGCCCAGGGCGGCCAGCGATGCGTCGGCAAACGCAGGCGCGAAGAGTGTGATACCAAACGGCAAACCGTCCGACTGAAAACCTGCCGGCACAGCAATGCCGCTAAGGTCCAGAAGGTTCATGAAATTGGTATAGTAGCCAAGGTTGCTGTTCAAACGCACCGGGTCGCCGTTGACTGCGTCGATACGGTAGATCGTGCCTGCGGTCGGCGTGAGTATCACGTCGACTTCACTCCAGACCCGCTCACAACGCCGCCGGTACTCCATCAGCCGGTACTGTGCCTTGAACGTATCGAGCGCCCGCGGTTGGTTGCCGGCCCCGACAATCTCCCGCGTCACAGCCAGCATCGCTTCCGGCTGCCGCTCGATGAACGCCTCGATCGCCGCGTAGCGCTCGCTTACCCACGGCCCTTCATACAGCAGACGCGCCGCGCCAAGAAACGGCCCGAAATCCAGCTCGACCGCTATACCGCCCAGCTCAGCCAGGCGCCCGACAGCCCCGCGAAAAAGCACCGCGGCCTCACGGTTACCGAAAAATTCCAGCTGTTCGGCGCGCGGCACGCCGAAACGGAAGCGCGCAGAACTGAACGAAGGGATACCGGCCCGCGGCTGCCGGGCGTAGGCATCCTGCTCGTCGAACTGCGCAGCCACCCCCAACACGTGCTCCGCGTCGTCGGTGGTGAGCGCAAAAACCGACACGCAATCCAGCGAACGGCAGGCGGGCACCACGCCCCGGGTGCTCAACAACCCGCGCGTCGGCTTGATGCCGACGATGTTGTTGAAGGCCGCGGGCACCCGGCCTGAACCGGCGGTATCGGTACCCAGTGCGAAGCTCACCTGGCCGGTTGCAACGGCCACCGCCGAGCCGGAACTTGAGCCCCCGGATATATACTCGGGATCGAAACTGTTGCGGCAGGCGCCGAAGGGCGAGCGCGTGCCCACCAGCCCGGTGGCAAACTGGTCCAGATTGGTTTTGCCGATGGGAATCGCTCCAGCGTCGATCAGGCGCTGAACGACAAACGCGTGCTCGCCGGGCGTGTAGGCATACTCGGCGCAGCCCGCCGTGGTAGGCGCGCCGGCGAGATCGATATTGTCCTTGATAGCGAACGGCACACCGTACAGCGGCAGTTCATCGACCGATCTGCCCTCGTGGGCATCGAGATAACCTTGCAGCTGTTGCGCTGTAAGCAGCTCGATCCACACGTTTCGCTCCGGCGCGCCGGCGATCCGCTGCAGAACCTCGTTGATGATGTCCTGCGGCGTAAAACGCGCCTCCCGGTACCCGGTCAGCAGCGCCTGTATATCCAGACTGCGTGCAGCATCACTCATCCGCGGCACACTCGAGTTGCAGGATAACCAGTGCCTGCCCCGCCTTCACCGGGCTGCCCTGGGAACAGAGCACTTCCTTAACACTGCCCGCTTCATCCGCCTCGATGGCGATTTCCATCTTCATGGCCTCGACCACCACCAGGTTGTCGCCGATGTTGACGCGCTGGCCGACCTTGACCGGTATATCCCAGACACTGCCGGTCACCGGCGAGGCCACGGCGATACAGTCGGCGGGGAGGTCAAAGGGCGCATCCGCGCTCGCCGCTTCGTCCGGCAGATCGGCGGCGTAGTGCGCCTGCCCGCTCTGCTCCCAGCGTTCCCGCTCGGCGTCGAACGCCGCCTGCTGTCTGTTCTTGAAGGCACCGATACTGTCGGCATTGGCGGCCAGAAAGTCATTGTAGTCGCGCAGCTTCAGCACCGTGTCTTCGACCTTGAGCTGCAGACCTCCCTGGATGAAAGCCTCGCGCATTTGCAGGATGTCGTCGCCGGAGACCGGATAGAAACGGATCTGGTCGAAGAATCGCAGTAGCCATCGCTTACCGTCGCGGAAGTCCGCGGTCTGCCGGTAGCGGTTCCACATCTGCAGCGTACGTCCGACGAACTGGTAACCGCCCGGCCCTTCCATACCGTAGACGCAAAGATACGCGCCACCGATACCCACGGCGTTTTCCGGTGTCCAGGTGCGCGCCGGGTTGTACTTGGTGGTAACCAGCCGGTGGCGCGGGTCCATGGGTGTCGCCACGGGTGCGCCGAGGTAAACATCACCCAGGCCCATCACCAGGTAACTGGCGTTAAACAGGATATCCCTGACCTGCTCGATCGATTCGAGCCCGTTGATGCGGCGGATAAACTCGATATTGCTTGGACACCAGGGCGCGTCGGGCCGCACCGATTGCATATATTTTTCGATAGCCAGCCGGGTTGAGGGATCGTCCCAGGACAATGGCAGATAAACGATGCGGCTGGGGACCTCCATGTCCTCGATGGCGGGCAACTCGTCCTCCGCGACGGCCAGCCAGCTGACAAGCTCGGCCTGGCTGACGACCCGGCTGTCATAGTGCACCTGCAGCGAACGGATGCCGGGCGTCAGGTCGAGAATGCCGTCGAGCCCCTGCCGCTGAATCCACTCCATCAGTGCGTGCACGCGAAAGCGCAGGTTCAGATCCAGCACCAGCGGACCGTATTCGATCAGCAGATTGCGGTCACCGGCCTGGCGGTAACACACCGCGACCCTGTCGCCGCGCGCTTCGCCGAGACGCAGCACCGGTGAAACCGGTCCGCCCGCCTGCACCGGTGTGTGCGGCACGGCGTAGTCACCTTGCAGCGACGCGACAGCCTGGTCCTGGACCTGCTCCCGGTGGCGCGCCTCGTCAACACCGACACAGTGAAAACGCAGCCGGTCACCGGGCTTCAACTGGCCGATTTTCCAGAGTTCGGACTGAATGACAGTTGCAGGGCAGACAAACCCGCCGAGACTGGGGCCGTCCGGACCCAGTATTACCGGCATATCGCCGGTAAAATCGATGCTGCCGATGGCGTAGGCATTGTCGTGGATGTTGGAGGGATGCAGACCCGCTTCGCCGCCGTCACTTCGTGCCCACTGCGGCTTCGGGCCGACCAGGCGAACCCCGGTGCGGCTGGAGTTGTAGTGCACCTCCCAGTCGGTCGCAAAAAAGGTTTCGATATCCTTGTCAGTGAAAAAATCGGGCGCGCCGTGCGGGCCGTACATGACATGGATATCCCAGTGGCTGCTGTACCCCGGCACCAGCGCGGGCGGTATCGTCTTGCAGGACGCGTCCGGCGACGCGGCAGCGTTGAGACGCAACACATCGCCCACCGCGAGCACGCGACCGCCGTGCCCGCCAAACTGGCCGAGGGTAAACGTCGCCCGGCTGCCCATATAATCGGGCACGTCGAAACCGTCCTTGACGGCGAGATAGGCACGGTTACCGGCGCCGGCGATGCCGCGCAGCTTCAACGTGCTGCCGGCCTTGACAGCCACCGGCTGCCAGTACGCGACCGGTTCACCATCCAGCTGCGCCTTCATGCTGGCTCCGGTCAACGCGATCACGCTGTCGGTGTTGAACTTCAGTGCGGGTCCGGTGACGGTCAGTTCCAGCGCGGCCATACCTTCGGGATTGCCGACTGCACGGTTGGCCAGACGGAACGCCAGGTGGTCCATGGGTCCGGAGGGCGGGACACCGATATCCCAGTAGCCGGTGCGGCCGGGGTAATCCTGGATCATGGACTGGGTCCCCGGCGACAACACGTCGATGGTCAGCGGCCTGAACACGAAGCGGTCCAGATAGCGGGTATAGTGTTCAGCCTTGACGAAGACCGGATCGGCGATCACCTGGCGTAGATAGGCCAGGTTCGACTCGATACCGTACAGCGCTGTCTGCGCCAGGGCGGCGGCGAGTTTTGTAAGCGCCGCCTCGCGGTCATCGGCGTGCACGATGATCTTGGCCACCATGGGGTCGTAATAGGGTGGTACCTCACTGCCCCGCTCCACCCAGGTGTCAACGCGCGCCAGCGTGGGGAATATCATTTCGGTCAATACACCGGATGATGGCTGGAACTGTTTTCCCGGGTCTTCGGCATACAGTCGCACCTGGATGGCGTGGCCGGTCGGGCGGTGAGTATAAGCCTTGAGAAACGCCGATTCGCCGGCCGCAACCCGCAGCATCCACTCCACCAGGTCGACGCCGGTGACCTCCTCGGTGACACCATGCTCCACCTGCAGGCGGGTATTGACCTCGAGAAAATAGAACTCGCCCGTCCGGCTGTCGTAGACGTACTCCACCGTTCCGGCGGAGCGGTACTGCACGGCCTTACCCAGTTGCACGGCCGCCGCCATCAGGTGCTCACGCACGCCTTCGCTGATACCCGGTGCCGGCGTCTCTTCGATCACCTTCTGGTTGCGCCGCTGCACGGAACAGTCGCGCTCACCCAGTGCCACGACATTGCCGTGACCGTCGCCGAAGATCTGCACCTCGATATGGCGGGCGGTTTCGACATATTTTTCCAGGAAGATGCCGCCCTGGCTGAAGTTGTTGCGCGCGAGACGCTCGACCGAGTGAAAGGCATCGTTCAGCTCCTGTTCGCTCCAGCACAGTTGCATACCGATGCCGCCGCCACCGGCGGTGCTCTTGAGCATCACCGGATAGCCGATGCGCAAGGCTTCACGTTGCGCGTGCCGGACGTCATCGAGCAGCCCGCTGCCCGGCAACAGCGGTACGCCGTTGTCGTGGGCCAGTTTGCGCGCGGTATGTTTCAGGCCGAAGTCGCGCATCTGCTGCGGTGTCGGCCCGATGAAAACAATGCCGTGGGCCGCGCAAGTCTCGGCGAATTCGGCGTTTTCGCTGAGAAAGCCGTAACCGGGGTGGATCGCCCGGGCACCGGTGTCGCGGGCGACCTGCAGAATGCGCCCCGCATCGAGATAACTTTCCGCCGCGGGCGCCGGTCCGATGCAGACGGCCTCGTCGGCCTGGGTGACGTGCAGGGAATGCCTGTCCGCCTCCGAGTACACCGCCACCGATGCGATGCCCATGCGTTTCAGGGTACGAATGATGCGGCAGGCGATGGCCCCGCGGTTGGCAATCAGAACTTTATCAAACATGACCTGACGGGGTTTCCGCTCACATTCCTGCCGGGCCGTCCCGGCGTGAGTCCATACCCGGCGGGCCGTCCCGCGGGTGTCAAATGTTTACGCGTCCCAGACCAGCACTTCCACCGGGGTCGGGTTGTAGGCGTTGCACGGATTGTTGAGCTGCGGGCAATTGGAAATCAAGACCAGGACATCCATTTCCGCCCGCATTTCCACGTAGCGCCCCGCCGCCGAGATCCCGTCTTCAAAGGTCAGCCTGCCGTCCGGCGTCACCGGCACGTTCATGAAGAAGTTGATATTGCTCGGCAGGTCGCGTTTGCTCATACCGTGGTCATACTCGGCCAGCGCCAGCAGAAAGCTGTCCCGGCACGCGTGCATGTGGCGCTTCTCGAGCGCATAGCGCACGGTGTTGCTCTCCGCCGAACAGGCGCCGCCGAGCGTATCGTGGCGGCCGCAGGTATCGGCGGTGATGGTCAACATCGGATTGCCTTCATTGGACACCAGGGTGGTACCCGCCGTCAGGTATATATTGTTCTGTCCGCGGATGGTGTTGTTCGCGTCGTAGCGCTCCTCGGTATCATCGGCATTGTAGAACAACGTGTCCACCGCCTGGTTGCCTTCCAGGTCGAGAATGCGCAACACCTGGCCCCTGGCGACGCGGCGCATAAAGGGCTCACCCGCGGGGACAACCTGGCGGAAGACCGCCGCGTCCGGGGCATAGTGACTTTCGGTAATGTTCTGAGTCATGAGTTGTTCTCCCAGGCGCGGCCCGGTCAGGTGTACAGACGCTCGGTGTTGATAAAGGCGCGTTCGTTTTCCGGGCAAAGATGCCGGCAGTGATCGTCCGGCCCGGCGACACCCGAATTCCAGGCGGTGAGCGCGATATCCCGGGGACGATACGTCTCGTCCGGATCCAACGGGTGTTGACAGGTGGACAGCGCCACCAGCGCATCCATCTCGAAGCGCAGGTCGACGCTGTCACCCGCGCCGGAGTTGCCGGGGTGAAACTGCATGCCGCCGTCGTCGTTGACCGTGACCTTGCTGAACAGGTTCAGGGTGGCTACCAGGTCGCGCCGCCCCAGACCATACTTTCCCAGCTCGTTAACCAGGCTGTCGTAGCCGTTACGGTGATATTCGTTGCGACACTCCTGGTAGCTGGCCGCGCCGTAACGCGCCTTGACGGTCGCAGCATCGGACACCCCGGAGATGGTATCGTGCCAGCCGCAGGTGTCGCCTGTCACCGAGCAGATCACGCGCCCCATATCCGTATAGCAAACGTTTCCGGCCGTCAGAAATGCCGTGTGCTGGCCCTTCAGCGTGTCTGCCATGTTATAGCGCTCCAGCGTGTTCTCCCAGTTGTAGAACAACATGGACACGTTAGCGCCTCCCGTGCTATCGGTGACCCGCAGGGTCACGCCACGGCGCAGCACGCCCGACCAGTGGGCGCCGCCCGGCACCGACTCTTCCCACAGCACACTGGCCGTGTCGAGCGCCCTGGGTGTGGTTTGTGACATTGTGCATCTCCTGTTTCTGTCTATCTGTCCGACCTTGCCGCTCATGAAGGCCGCCAGCTTGTCGTGCTTATTCGGGCAGCGGATGCACCGGCGGAATGATCGCCGTCGTCAGCTGCAACCTGCCGGTGATGACGCCGCGGCAGGTCACGATCCTGTTCGCGATCGACTGCAGCCTGGCAGCAGGTCCCTGCACCAGGATCACCTCCATAGTATGCGCGTGCATCAGGTGCACATGCAGCGAGCTGATCACCTCGCTCAGATACTCATGCTGAAAATCCGCCAGCTGTTTCTGCAACCCCGGTGTCGAATGATCGTAAACCAGTGTGATCGTCCCGGCCATGATTTCCTCACCGAGCTGCTGCTTGTGTTCGACCAGTTGCTGGTTGACCATTTCCGCTATCGCCTGCGAGCGGCTTTCGAAGCCACGCTGCGACACCATGCCGTCGAGCTGCGCGAGCAAGGGCTCCTGCAAAGACACGCTGATACGGCTGACACCGGTTTTCAGTACACTATTCATGGCTAGAACAGGTGGCTGTAACGCTCTATCTCCCACGCCGAGATCGTCTGGTGATAGGACTCCCACTCGCGTACCTTGTAGCGGATAAATTCGTCGCGCAGTTCCTTGCCCAGCACCTCCTCCATGAAGGGGTCGGCGGCAAAGGCGTTGACCGCCTCGATCAGGCTTTGCGGCAAGAACTCGATACCGCGCGCCTCGCGCTGCTCTTCGCTCAGTTCATACAGATTGTCGTCCTGGGGTTTGCCGGGATCCAGGCCTTCGCGGATACCCTGCAGGCCCGCGGCCAGCGCGAGCGTCGCCGCCAGGTAAGGGTTCAGGGCGCCGTCGGCATTGCGTGATTCGCAGCGGCCGCCGTTCATGGGTACGCGAATGGAGTTGGTGCGGTTGTTCGAACCAAAGGAATTGAACACGGGCGCCCAGGAGAAGTACGCCATATCGCCCTGGCGAACCAGGCGCTTGTAGCTGTTGACCGTGGGCGAAAACACCGCGCACAGGGCGCGCCCGTGTTTGATGACGCCGGCAATGAACTGGTAGCCCAGTTCGGTCAGGCCGAGCCCCTTGGGATCGTCCGCCGGATCGCAGGCAAACAGATTGCTTCCCGTGTCGAGATCGTAGAGCGACATATTGAAATGCGCACCGTTACCGGTGCGGTCCGCAAACGGCTTGGGCATAAAGGTGGCCAGCAGACCCTCTTCGCTCGCGTAGTGCTTGCTCATGTAGCGGAAGAATATGAAACGGTCGCACATGGTGAGAGCGTCGCTGTACTTGAAATCGAATTCGTACTGGCCGTTGGCGTCTTCGTGATCGAAGGAATATAGATCCCAACCCAGGTTGTTGATGCAAGTTGCCACCTTGTCGAGCCAGGTAAACTGGTCCAGGAAGCCGCGCACGTCGTAACACGGCTTGGTCAGGCGATCGTTGTGGTTGGGGATGGACAGGCTGCCATCCTCGCCCTGCTTCAACACGAACAATTCGCACTCGATGCCAAGGTTGAAACCGAAGCCCATTTCCGCCGCCTGGGCGAGGACCTTCTTCAGCGCCACCCGCGTGTTTATTTCGTAGGGTTCGCCCTGGTAGGTGTTATCGGCCGGCATCCAGGCGACCTCGGGTTGCCACGGCAACTGGATGATGTGATCGAGGTCGGGGACCGAGGCGATTTCATCGTCATTGGGCGCCTGGCCCAGGCCGTCGAGGGCGTAACCGGTATACAGCTCGGAGCCTTCGGCCATGTGCTGCAGGTGATCGATAGGCACAAACTTGCCCTTGGGGATGCCATGAATGTCTACATAGGCGCCAATGCAATACTTGACGCCCTTGCCCCTGAGTTCCTGCTGGATGCTGTGAATTTCGTCGGCGCTTTTCATAAAGGTTTCATAATGGGTCCGGTTGATTGAAATAGGAGTGTTCCAGCGGCGGCTGTTCGGCCAGCCCGCGCCGCACCAGACCGGCGAGGTCCTCCACCATCCAGGCAAACAGCTGCTCGCCTTTCTGCCGGCTGGCGCGACTGGGCAGACCGGTGACACCGTTGGTGCTGGTGCGATTGACCGGGTGCGAGAACACGCACCCGCCGGTGCGGTCAGGGTCGTCGCTGGCGGCAAATCGCTCCGGTCTGGCCATGTCGGGGTCGATGGCCAGCATCAGCGAACTCTCGGCTTCGTTGGCGTGCCAGTCATCGGCGTCCTCGTAGTGACGTGCCCGCACGCGCTCACTGACGCTGGCGGTATTGATGAGCGCTACTTGCAACCGATCGTGCTCGGCGCGCAGCATCTCCAGCGCGCAACGCAGCGGCGCGTGGTTGGTAACATGGCTGTTGACGATGAACAGACGCCTGAAGCCGGACAGGTAAACCCAGTCGCCGATCTGCTTGACGATGTCGATGAGTGTCTTCGGCTGCAGGGCCAGGGTGCCTGGCCAGCGCTGGGAGTGACCGATGGAGCAGCCATAAGGCAGGGTCGGCAGCACCGGCACCCCGGTACGTTCCGCCGCCTGCCGGCACAGCTGATGGGCGATTTCGGTATCGACGCCGCAGCCGAGGTGGGGCCCGTGCTGTTCAGTGGCGCCCACGGGCAGGATGGCGGCGTCGATCCCCTGGCGCGGCAGTGCGCCGATTTCCTCCCAGGTAAGCCGGTGCCAGTTGGTTGCCGTCAAAACACGCTCTCCACTTCGTCATTGACCGACACCATGCGCATCATGTTCAGGTGATCGCCGTTATCCTGCGCTTCGGCCTGCGGCGGATGGATCAGTTCCTCAAGCCGTTTTTTGGTGGCCAGGAATTCCGGTGACAGAAACTGCCCGGGCGAACGCGGCTGTGGCACCGGCACCTCTATCAATTCGTCCACCTCGCCGGGGTGCGCCCTCAGCACCAGGATGCGGTCGGCAAGATAAATCGCCTCGTCCAGGTCGTGGGTGATAAACAGAATCGTGATATCGATGTTCTGCCAGATCTCCAGCAGGTAGGCCTGCATGCGCGCCCGGGTCTGCGCATCAAGGGCGCCGAAGGGTTCGTCCATCAACAGAATGCGCGGCTGGTTCGCCAGCGCCCGCGCAATGGCCACCCGCTGTTTCATGCCCCCGGACAACTGGTGAGGATAACTCTTGGCGAACTTGCTCAACCCCACCAGGTCGATCCATTGCATGGCTTCCTCTTCCGCCGCCATCTTGCCTCGGCCGGCCATCTCCAGACCGAACATGACGTTCTTCTTGACCGTCAACCAGGGAAACAGCGTGTAACCCTGAAACACCATGCCGCGGTCCGGCCCGGGACCGTGTACGGCCTTGCCGTCCAGCAACACGCGGCCACTGCTGGGCGGCTCCAGCCCGGCGAGGATGCGGATCAGCGTGGATTTGCCACAACCCGAGGGGCCGATGACGCACACGAACTCGCGCCGGTGCGTTTTGAAACTGATTTCGTTCAGGGCAATGACCGGCCCGTGTGCGCTGTCGAAAGTCTTACCCAGCCCCTTTACTTCCAGCAGCACCGGGCGCTGCTTGAGGCGGGTAAAGCGGTCCCTGACCTCGTCGGACTGTTCGAGATAACTGGGCAACTCAAGTTTGTGCATGCGGGCGTCCACGCTACCGTTTATAGCCAGCCGTCAAAGATTCGCGGCGGCTTTCTGCCACGGAAAGATACGTCTGCCCAGCCATGCGAGCAGAAGATCCGTGGTCAGGCCGAGAATACCGATCATCATGATCGCGGCGAAGACGTTGTCGAAATTCTTGTAGCGTGCCTGCTGGGTGATGAACCAGGTGATGCCGGAACTGGTGCCAATGAGCTCCGCAACAATAAGATAGGTCCAGGCCCAGCCGAGGAGAATGCGCATGTCCTTGTACAGGTCGGTGACAATGCCCGGTATGACCACCCTGAAGAGCAGTGCGATGTTCTTTGCACCAAGTGTCTGCGCCGCTTCCAGCAGCGACGGGTCGAGCTTGCGGGTGGTATTGGCGATCACCAGCACCTGCTGAAAGAAGGTGCCGATAAAGATGATCGCGATCTTCGGCGCATGGTAAATCCCCAGTATCGCCACCGCGAGCGCGCCGAAGGCGGGTGCCGGCAGGTAGCGGAAAAACTCGACAAAGGGCTCGAACAGGCGCGAGACAAAATCGTAGGTGCCCGCCAGAATACCCAGCGGCACACCGAACAGCGAGGACAGAAAGAACCCCCAGAAGATCACCTGAATGCTTTCCCAGAGGCTCTCGTGCAGCCACTTTTCGCTGTGGCGCTTCGGCTCGGTAGTGAAGGCCTTGTAAAACGCCCTGGCAACCTGGTGAGGCGCTGGAAGATAGATGGGGTTGGCGGGTCTGCCGGTCGGTAAAGCGCGGTGCTCTTCACGGGCCGTTGCCAGCTCCGCGTCGAACACCTCGCGGTCGACCAGCATATCCCTGGTGAAGTACGACACGCCACCCGGGTCAATCACCTCGACTTTAGGGTGCCAGATCCAGGGAACGTAGCTGACCAGCGACCAGACCAGCAGCGGCAGAACGAAACTCATGAAGGCCGTCGCCAACCGCGTCCTTGGACGCAGCTCTTTGCGCACGGCAAACCATTGAAGTGACGACATGGGCTGGATTCCTACAGACTGCTGGCACTGAGCACTGGAACAGGCTGGTTACATTTCGTTGGTCAGCGACGGGTCGATATAGGCATCGACGTCCTGCGGCTTTTCGTAGACCTTGTTGGCGACGTTGAAGTCGTCGGAGATCTTCGTGGAACCGTAGACCGAAGTGAATCCGTCGCCCTTGGCGAAGTGCTTTTTGGCCTCGGCTAGGGTCAGGATGTTGGTGCCACTAATAAACTTCTTATACTGCTCGGCCGGTACGCCGACGCGTGCGGCCATGATTTTCACCGCATCGTCGAAAGTCTTGGGGTCCTTGATGTAGTCGACCACCCGGTACCAGACGGCAATAACCTTTTTCCATTCGTCACGGTGCGCGGACAGGCTCTCCGGCGAAACGCACAACAGATCGTAGATCAATCCTGGTTCATCGGCACTGGTATAAATCGGCTTGGAGCCGGGCACCAGTTCCAGCGCGGAACCGGAACTGGGCTGCCAGGCACCGATCGCGTCGACGCCACCGGAAGCCAGCACCTGCGGGGTTTCATTGGTGGGCACGTTGACCAGTTCGACATCGGCCTCGCTCATACCGTTCTTTTTCAGGCCGTTGAGCAGCAACAGGTGATCGACGAAGCCGATTTCCACACCGACCTTCTTGCCCTTGAGTGCCTTCAGCGAATCAATGCCCGGGGCGCCGATAATCATGTCGTTGCCGTTGCTGTAGTCATTGACGAGGATCATGACGCTCTTGGCGCCGGTCGCCCCGGTCACCAGGGCATCGCCGTTGGTCATGCTGACGGCATCCAGCTGACCGGCGGCGAAAGCGTCCATGGAGGCGACATAGTCAAACCAGTCGAACTTGACGTCGACGCCGGCTTCCTTGAACCAGCCTTTATCGATGGCGACTTCCCAGGCAACCCACCCAGGCCAGTCGCTATAACCGATCTTCAGTGGCTCTGCACTGGCTAAAGATGACAGGGTGAGCAATGCGGCTCCGACCAGCATGCCCAGGGATTTACGAAACGAGTTTTTCATTAGCAGCTCCACTCAGTATTACGAAAACGTTTTCGGGTATTACTGACAGAGCAAGCGTTGTGCCAGCCGCCGCATAGAACACAACTTACTGAAAAAGCAGCGCGGTTTTGAAAACAAGCAGCTCAGCTGCATTCGCTGACGCGCTTATCTGGTGCCGGGCGCACAATCGGGGTGCGCCATTATGCGGCCAGTGTGACTGCAGCTGCAGCGTCGAAATGCCATCACCGTCGGGCAAGACAGCAACTTGTCTCGGTTACCATCAGGGTTGCCCGGGCGAGATCTGCGGGGTGACGACTTCGCGCAGCGTTTCGGCCACCACCGTAGCCAGCACCAGCACGCCACCGACCAGTTCCCGGGGGGCGAGGGTTTCACCAAGCAGGAGACTTGCCGAAACCACCGCCGCAACCAGTTCCATAATAATGATAATGGAGGCACGGCCGGCCTCCAGTCGGGTAACTCCCCATTGCGTACCGAAGGTGATCAGCATCACCCAGACAACGCCGTAGAGCATGGTCAGCATCAGCGTCTGCCAGCCGTAAACCGCCGGCGCCGGTGTAGCAACCAGCAGATAGCCACCCATCATTACGGCGCAACCGACAAACACCGCGGTGACCTTGCTGGTGACCGGCAGCGACTGGGTGGCTCGGAAAACAATGTTGTTCATGGCGAACGCCATACCCGAGGCGACTGCCAGCAGATCCACCCAGCTGCTACGGGTGTCGAACATGGCGCCGCCACCGAGGATCAGGAAAGCGCCCAGCAGAGCACCGCAGACCGTCACCAGGCGCAAGCCATCGATGCGTTCGCCCAGATACAGCCGGCCGCCCAGCACACTCCACACCGGCAACAGATAGAACAGGATCATGACCCGTATGACCTCGCCCTGATAAAGCGCGATCTGGAATGACAGGTTGGCGAAACCACCGAACAATGCGATCAGTCCCAGGTACCGCAGTTGGCCCAGCCAATGTCGTTTTTGCCGGGCGAACGCCGGCATCAGAGCCAGGGCGGCCGCGCCAAACGCCACGAACACCAGCAACGGCCCCTGCATGCCCTGCTGATTTAGGTATTTCAGCGGCAGCCACGTCAGACCCCAACCAATGGAGCTGATGAACAACACCAGCACCGGCAGTGATACAGGCATCATTCGTAGAACGCCGGGAACGCCCGGCAGCGGCGGTAAAACGCCATATCGTGATTGGGCCAGAGGTGAGCGCCGGTTTCGGCGGCCAGTGCCTTGAGCTTGCGTATACTCGCCAGCGCCATATCCTCGCGGTCGTGCCAGCACAGGCCCGGCGCCACTTCGTCTTCCAGGTTTTCAACCAGGTCCGCCGCGTCACCGGCCAGCAGAATGGGCGGCCCCTTGGGCAGTTCTATCAGCATAGACATGTGGCCCGCGGTGTGACCGGGCGATTCCACCGCGCGCACGCCCGGCACCAGGTCGTATTCGGCACGCTGTATTTTCCACTGGTAGTCGCCGACGAAATCGTCGGCGAAATAGGCGGCGTCCGCCTGCTCACAGGCCGCCGCCAGTTCCCGGTCATGGACATGAATATCGGCGTGCGCCATGTCGCAAAGGCCGCCGCCATGGTCGAAGTGCAGGTGACCGACAAACACCACATCAATGTCGTCAGGTCGCAAGCCGAGTTGCGCCAGCCGCCGCGGCAGTCTTTGCTCTTCGGTCATTTCCGGCGGTCCGAACGGGAACTCGTCATTTTCATAGTAGCGCCTGCGCTTGGCGGGGTCGGCAATCTTGCTGTAGTCACAGCCGACGTCATAGAGAATGCGCCCGTTCGATGTCTCAATCAGGTAGGCCAGGATCGGCGCCTCGAGCATCACGCCCTGCCCGCGCCCGCGCGTCGACAGTGTCTTTTCGTAGCGGTGAGTCCCGGTCAGCAGCGGCCGGAAGCGGAGCACCTGGGTCATGCGAAGAATTCCTTCTGTAGAGCTTCCGCCATCCTGGAACAGATGGCGGCGACGATTTTCTCTCCCTTGGCCGCTGACGCGCCGACCGCCGACGCCAACACACCCGATGGCGGGACACCGCGCCCGTCCTGCGGATAACAGTCGTGTACGGGAAACGCTGCCGGACCGTCGTCCGGCAATTTATCCATGGCAACCAGCTCCGGGCGCAGCGCCAGCATCATCGAGGTTTCAATCAGCGCCGCGTGTTCCAGCGCGAAACCCGGAAAGCCGTTCTCGAAGATGTCGTCGAGCACGCTCTGCGGACAGAACTCCCAGTATTCGGTGCGCACGATCTTCAGCGGATGACCGGGCGCCAGTTCGCGCACCGCGGTCTCGATCGCCTCGGTGAGAAACCACTGGTTTTCGTAGTGACCGTCGACCAGCACCAGGCGCTCGACGCCGTGGCGGGCAAACTCACGGATGATGTCGCGCACTACACCGATGAGATGTTCGCCGTCCAGGCTGGCGGTGCCGGGGAACGTCTGCCCGCCGCCGCAACGCGCCTGCGACTTGTAGCCGTAGTTCAGGGGCGGCGCTACCAGTCCGCCGACCGCAGCCGCCACCCGGCAGGCAATATCTGCGGCCAACATGGCATCCACGCCCAGCGGCAGGTGCGGGCCGTGCTGCTCCAGCGCACCGCACGGCAGAAACAACACTGGCCCGGCGGCGAGCCGAGCCTGGTAGTCGACCCAGCTGATTCTATCCATGCGTACTTCCTGCATAAGCAACTCTCTTTATATCGACGATCAGCGCATCAGCGCACCACCGTTGGGGCTGAGCACTTCGCCGCAGTAAAAACTCGCCTGGTCCGAGGCCAGGAACACCGCCGAACCGGCAATTTCCTGCGCACTGGCAAAGCGCCGCAGCGGTATATCGCGTTCTTTGGCGGCCAGTTCGGGGGTGGTCAATTCAGAGGCCAGCATCGCGGTATCGGTAGGACCCGGCGCCAGCGCGTTGACGCGGATGTCCGGGGCGAACTCGCGCGCCAGCGAACGGGTAAGCGTAACTACCCCGCCCTTGGCGGCAGTATAGGCGGTGTAGCGATCGCGACCGAGGAAAGCCAGCTCCGAGGCCACGTTGATAATGCAGCCAGCGCCGTTTTCAAGCATGTGTGGCAGCACTGCCTGGCAGGTGTGGAAAACCGAGGTCAGGTCAGTGTCAATGACCCGCTGCCAGTCATCGGGCGTGGTCTCCAGAAACGGCTTGACCAGCACCACGCCGGCGTTGTTGACCAGTACGTCGATGCGCCCGAGGTGCCTGATAACGTCCGCCACCATGGCGCGCACCTGCGTGCGGTCGGAGACGTCCGCCTCGACCACCAGTGCAGCGCCGCCGGCTTGCTCAGCCATGTCGGCAACCACGGCCGCCTCCCGTGCACGCCCCAGGTGATTGATAGCGACACGCGCGCCATGCTCCGCAAAGGCCACCGCGACGGCGCGGCCGATGCCGCTGGGCGCACCGGTGACCAGCACCGTCTTGTTCCGGATTCCGTTGAACGCCATGTTCAGGTCACAGTGAGAAACGACACGCCGTGCGCACCCACGAACCCGTCGGCGCGCCCCTCGCCGTCGCCCACCGACCCATAGTCGTCGTCAAGGATGCGCGCCAGGCGATTGCGACGAAAGGTGCGCCACAGCTGCCGGTATGGCAGCAACTGGCGGCTGCCGTCAGCATAGAGTTCCCGGTGCAGCGCCGGCAGACGGTACCAGGGCACGCTGGCACGCTCGTGGTGGGCATTGTGATAGCCGAAATTCAGAGCCAGCAGATTCAACCAGGGATGCTGCGACGACACCAGGTTGGAATAGGTATGGCGCTGCTCATAGTCGCGGTCCTTGCCCGCCATGGGCACCGGGTCGTCGTCGCTGGCGACGAAGTACTGGTCGAAGGTGTGGTGAAAGGCATCGCCGAAATTCATCACTGTGACAAACAGCAGATAGGCCAGCGCAAACCACAACAGCGACCATGGCTGCACGCTGTACAGCCACAGGAACAGTGCGGCGCGGGTCAACAGTACCAACAGCACGCGCGGACGCGCTGATTTGAGCTGCTCATCGACGAACGGACGCACCAGCACCTGCCCATGCATGATCAGTTCCACGGCCGGGATATAGACCCACTCCAGACCGTACACCAGCCGCCGCACCCAACGGGAGCGGCTTTGCAGAAAGCGCTTGTAGTCAAAACGCGCGACGTCCGCACGGTCACGGTGATGGCGGATATGAAAATGACGGATGCGCTCGAACGACGCGTAGGCCGCACCGGCGATCCAGGCCATCAGCTCGCCAACCCACCGGTTCAGGGTGCGTGCACGGAAAAGGGTCATGTGCGCACATTCGTGGACCAGGTACGCAGCTATGACCATGCTGTGCGCTGTCAGCAGAATACCCGCAGGCGCCACTGCGGCCTGCTGGCGGCTTATCAAAAAAAGGCCGGCAATCTGGGCAGTTACGGCATACGCCAGGGCCAGGCTGTTGGGCACCACGCCCTCGGGCTCGCGCATGATGGGTGGTTCGCGATTGCTGTGCATGGCAAAAGATCCGGTTCCGATACGTCGCCTGACCGGGTGATGCAAAAATGATTCCAGATTTAACAGTATTTTTACGCGTATTATTCAGGGCAGTCTATGGTTAAATAGACGGGCCTCCTTCACGACCGGGAAAGCACATGGCACAACCATCGGGCGCTGCGGCTGCCACCACGCAAGAGACCACCTCCAGGGGCGACGAACGCAGCCGCTTTGTCCAGGCGCTGAAGCGCATGGATGCCTACTGGCTGAGTTTTCTGCGCCAGCAGGACTTTTACGACCTGAACTACTCCGACCTGTTTACCGCGCTGTGGCTGCGCGGCGAACCGGTGACCAAAACCGAGGCCTGCCACTGCATGAAGCACCTCGGCCCGCAAACCGCCAAGAAATACCTCGACCGCGCGGTGCAGCTGGGCTACCTGATCGAGGTCGCCAACCCTGTGGACAAGCGCTCCAAGCTGATCAAGATGTGTCCCGAACTGAAATGCGGCCTGGAAGCCTTTTTCGACTTTGCCATCGGTGAATTCCGGGAGGCCCTGACAGACGACCGCCGGTAGCGGAGCGGCCGCGCCGTCGGCTTGCGCGCTGCAAGCGCCCCCGGCACTGGTAATATTCCCGGTATCTCGTAGAATGACGCCGGTCTACCGATGCCGACCCACGCCGTAGCGGAACAGGTATCCCCCGACGTTTCTGCAAATGGCACATGGCCCAGGCAAAAAAGTAGACGTCACCAAATACGCGCCCGTAGCTCAGCTGGATAGAGTGTCGGCCTCCGAAGCCGAAGGTCACAGGTTCGACTCCTGTCGGGCGCGCCATTTAAAACAGATGGTTAACCAACTATTACCATTTGCTTGGTTTCCTCAGTGTGACCAGATTGTGACCAACTGCCAACGATAGGCTCGACGGCGACCTCGCGTTTGCGGGTGGTTCATATTTGTTCTGCCAAAAAGAAAGCCCCCGTTCCTAACCGGGGGCTCCCTGCTACTACCCGAACAGCATACTGCCAAATCGCAGCACACCCGCACAGCGGGCTCCTGACAATCAGTACTAGTTCAGAACAACCGGCTCGAATGAGAATACATTCTCGGACGACGGATCCACAGTCATTTCGATCCAGCTGTTATCCGCACTTCCGAAGACCTCCACGCGGGTGAAGTTCGGCGTCAGGCGACCGTCTGCATTGAACATTGCCTTATCGATTTTGAAGTAGTGCGAATCGCCGTGCACCAGCAGTACCTGCCCGGCGAAATTCTGGGTTTCTTGCACCAGTGTGTTGAAGAAATCGGTATACCCGTTGTCAGCCGTCAGCCGCGGCAGGAAGTCATCCTGGTATCCGCCGTCGCTTAGCTCGAACGGGAAGAAAACATCAGCCTGAATCGCGATCAGAACCCCGGCATAGTGATTGGCGCTTGCTTCCGAGAACGCATCCTTTAACCACGCGATGTTCTTTACGTTGCGCGCCTGATATTCTGCCGTAGCAGCATCGCAGTCGGCCTGCGTACGGTTCGATTTCTTCGTACATTGCGAGTCCGTCACCACAAGGTTGTTATTGCTGCCAGGAATATGCAGCGCCACAAACTCTACATGGTTTTTCACGAAACGGCTGTTTTCACTGTAGGCCTGACCGAGCTCACCCTGTCGCTCCACCAGAATGGGATGTTTTCCCTGGGTCGTGTTTTTGTCAAAGAATGTCGCGCGAAGAAAATCAAGGCGCTCCAGAGGATCATAGCTGCCGTTACTGGTTCTATGGCAGTCTGTCCATTCGTTGTCGCCAAGGCTATACAAGGTCGGCGCCTTCAACCGGTTGAAGATCTCGACAATGTCCTGACCAATAGCCTGGTCAGTACACAGTGTACTCCCGTTCTTTGTATCGCCGGCGAATACGGTGAAATCCAGATGATGCTTGTTCATTGACCGGATTGTCTGGTCAATTGCGGCCGACTTGGCGGTGGGGTCGTCACTGTAGAATTCATCGCCCCACAATGCCACTTTCAGCACGGATAGCTTTTCCGCTCGTTCATCGCCGTGCCGCCAGTCACCGGAACTGCCGGCCTGTGCCGCAAAAGGAAGTGTTACTGCCGCCATAACGGCCAACGCCGCTTTCCAAGAGTTATTACGCATGTGATGCCGCCTTATACGAAGTGTATGGAATGAGTGACACAGCCGTATTCGGATGTGCGCGCTCAGTCTATACGGCGCATATGACGCCACTATTACCCGATGATTAACGCTTTATTGCCTTACGGCCGCAGCGCCCCGGACGCGCCCTGCGTATTCATATCGAGGCGGAGGCCATTTTGCTGGGCCGGGTACGACGCTGGCCCCAGGACTCTGTTGCGCGAGTGACGGCGTCTCACGGCCACATTGCGAGATACTGGGACCCGACGCCGCTGACGCACCTGCGAGTCATGCAGTCCATGGACCCGCAGGTGACAGCAGGCCTACTTGATAAAAAGCATTTCCCGGTACTTCGGCAGCGGCCACTGCTCATCGGCAATTTCCGCCTCCAGTGCGTCCGCGTGCAGGCGCACCTCATCCATCAAGCCGCGGATTACGCCGGCGCAGTACTGCATGTGTTCCTCGGTGGAGGCAAAATCTTCTTTACGGAACGCTTCCGCAAGTCTGGCAACGGCCGACATCATTGCGTTGGATTCCGCGGCGATGGTCTTTGCGGTTGTTGCATCCAGTTCTATGCCCATTCCCGCGACGCTTGCGCTGGTGTCGGCAAGGTCGGACAGGTAGCGCATGGCGGCCGGGTAGATAATGGTTTTCGCGATGTCCACAGCCAGCCTGGCTTCTACAGCAATGGATAGAATGTAGACCTCCGCATACACCTCATAGCGGCTTTCAAGTTCAACGGAGGAAAGAACGCCGGTTCTGGCGAATAACGCCTTGATGGACTCATCTTTCAGATAGGGCAAAGCATCTGCCGTGGTGGGCAGATTCAGCAGACCGCGTTCTTCAACGGCCATCCTGTGCCATTCCGCCGAATAGCCGTCGCCGCCGAATATGACCTGACCGTGCTCGGCCATGAGCGCCTTGAGCACGGCGACCACGGCAGCCGGCTTGTCGGTACCGGCGGTCAGCTCGGCATCCAGTTTTTCGGCAATCCAGTTCAACGAGTCTGCCAGCATGGTGTTCATTGCAATCAGGGGGCCCGATACAGACTGTTGTGAACCGACTGCACGAAATTCGAAGCGGTTGCCGGTAAAGGCGAAAGGTGATGTACGATTACGGTCACCCGAGTCCTTGGCGAACGGGATAATCTGCGAAAGACCCAGATCCATGATGCCGCTTTCCCCAGCGCCATCCAGCTTGCCATCCTTGATCTGCTCGAAAATCGCCTCGATTTCTCCACCCAGATAGACGGACAGAATCGCCGGGGGCGCCTCGTTAGCTCCGAGGCGATGGTCATTGCCCGCCGATGCAATGGCTGCGCGAAGCAATGGGCCGTACAGGTGAACACCGCGAATCACCGCACCGCAGAACAACAGGAAGTTGAGGTTTTCGTAAGGCGTCGCACCGGGGTCGAGCAAATTACCCTGGGTGGCATTGCCGACTGACCAGTTAACGTGCTTGCCAGAGCCGTTGATACCAGCGAACGGCTTTTCATGTAACAGGCAAACAAAGCCGTGCTTCCTGGCTGTGTTTTTCAACACCGTCATCAGCATCTGTTGATGATCGGCAGCCACGTTGGCGGATTCGAAGTAGGGTGCGATTTCGAACTGACCCGGCGCAACCTCGTTATGGCGGGTTTTCGCCGGGATACCCAGGCGGTACAGTGTTTCCTCAACCGCCTCCATGTAGACCTGCACGCGCTCGGGAATTGCGCCGAAGTAGTGGTCATCAAATTCCTGGCCTTTTGCGGGGGGAGCACCAAACAGGGTGCGACCCGCCAGCAACAAGTCCGGGCGCAGGTTGGCGAATGTCGAATCCACCAGAAAGTATTCCTGTTCCGCGCCGCAGCTTGAATTCAGCGGAGCCACTTCCTGTTCGCCCATCAGTTTCAGCACTTTGGTTCCGGCGGCATTCATCGCCGCGTTGGAGCGCATGAGCGGCACTTTTTTGTCCAGTGCTTCTCCTGTCCACGATACGAAAACGGACGGAATACACAGTGTTGCGCCGTTTTCCGTGTCCAGGATGAACGCCGGGCTGGTCGGATCCCAAAATGTGTACCCACGCGCGGCATTGGTTTTCCGGATCCCGCCATTCGGGAATGAAGAACCGTCCGGTTCGCCCTTGGTCAACAGGCTGCCGCTGAATTCGGTAATTGCCTTGCCGCTGGCATCAGTGACAATAAAACTGTCATGCTTTTCGGCCGACGCGCCGGTCAGGGGGTAGAAAACGTGAGCAAAGTAATTGGCGCCCTTGGACAATGCCCAGGTTTTCATCGCCGCAGCGACATCATCGGCCACGTCCGGAGCCAGCGCCGCACCGGTCTCCATGGTCTTCTTCATTGCCCTGAATGCGCTCTTTGACAGGGCGCTTTCCATCTTTACCAGTGTAAAAACATCAGATGCCCAGATTTCCTCGAGGGATTTTGGTTTTGCGGCCGCGATGGGCTCCCCGGTGGTAATCTCGAAAACCGCTTGTGCGCGGGACTCACTTCGACTCATCTCCATGCCCTCTATCTTCGGGTGTTAAATCAAAACCGGAATCACGATTGCTGCGTTGCAGCCTGAAAACGCAAAGATCAATACCTGATAACGGTGTCCAAGCGGATTGTGGCAGGAGCGAGTAACTGCTGGTTGGCGAGCAAACACCGACTTCGGCTCACCGACAACTCACGTCTGACCGCAAGACCTTCAGACCGATCGTGCAGTAATCATGCCGCGCCGCCGTGCGGGAAAGTCGAGACAGAGCCGGCGCGCGCAGGCGCTTTCTGCAACGCCAATCGTCGGTTTTCACAAAATATTTACGCGGAACCACAAACTATTGGGGAGAAATAACGTAGCCACGAGATCCATGCAACATGCGCCGAAAAGATGCGTCGCGTGCACCCATATTGCGCACAGCAGTCAATTTATCTTTCCGCCAAAGCCTGAGGTCACAGGTTCGACCCCTGTCGGGTGCGCCATACAAGCAATGACTTAGCGCAATCCCTGATATAACAGGCTCGACTGCTGCGGCACTTGAACGCCTAGGGAGCGCTCTCAAACAATCCGAGCGCGTTCCGGTAGGCGATCTGCGCAGATACGTTTTCCGGTAACTGGCCCAGCCAGCCACGGATCCGTGCCGCAACGTTGCCGTAATCCGCCCAACGCTCGGCGCGAAAGGTATCCACACCGATCAGGAAGCGATCCGGGTATTCCCATAGCAGGTTCTCCCAGTCGGGATCGAGTTCGCCATCCGGCGCAATGCGTTCATCGCGCACCGACAGATCGACGTATAAGCGATGATATCTGTCCAGGTAATCACGCAGAAGCTGTGGATAGGGATATGTCCCGGCGTGGGCCCAGATCACCTGTGCATTGGGACTGTGCTCGAAAAGGGTATCGATCACTGCCGGATCACAATGCATCAACAGTGGTAGGCGGTGCCTGGTTGCCAGCTCTACAATGCGCAGGAAGACCGGGCTGAGGCGCTGTTCGGCGAACAGGTGCAATTCTCCCACTCCACGCCATGGCCCGTCACTCAACATCCGCTCCAGCCGTGCAGCCAACCTGGTGTCCCGAACCCAGGCCTGCTTGTCTTCGGGTGTTCTATACACACCGAGAAAAGGGACCACCAGCTCAGGCGCAACGTCATACAGGGAAAGCGCTTGCGAAGGCGGGTAACTGGTCACGACTGCGCGCTTTACGCCGTTGGCCTGCAGGATCGCGACTATCTCTCCGGGCGCGTAATCGCCCGCGGAGTCAATATCGTAGTGCAGATGGGCGTCGAACAGGGGCTGATTCGCCATTGCCGGCAATGCATACAACACAACCGCCAACAGAAAAAGTAATCTGGATAGTACTCTCACCGAATTAAAACTCCGTCCCATGAGACCGCTGATGAAACGGCTTGCGTGCCGGCTCGCGCTGCAAGGGGCGCCATTAACTCATTGAACCGGCATTCGGCAGCGCGTGTCCCTTTGTGGCAATGAGCAGAAATACCGGAAACTCCTTGTCTTCCCTATTTACTGTATGTGCTGTCTGAAACCGCACATTCTCGAATCCATGTTTCTCAAGGATGACCTGCAACTCACCACGCTCAAAACCGTGATGAAACACACCCGCAGCCTCGTCGGGATGAAAACTGCCGTCCTCTTTATCAAGGTCCGCGAGCGCGAGCATCGCACCGGGCTTCAAATGTTCGGCGAAGCGTTGAATGAGTTTGTGCGTATCTTCCACGTGATGCATTGCCATGGCGCTGATGATCAAGTCAAACTGTGCATCCAGGGGTTTGTCGGTAATATCCCGACACACAGCTTCCACTTTGCCGCGAAGTTCCGGCTTGGAGACAAGTCTGTTCAACATGGCTTCGGAGGTATCAACCGCGACAATTTTGTTGACCCGGGGCGCGACATAAGAACCGATCAAACCGGTACCCGCACCGAAGTCCATCACGCTCATCTGACTGTGGAGTGGTACGTGTTCGAGTATTGCAGACCCGATCGCCGACGAAAGTTTTCTGACCATGTCATCGGCATCCCAGTCCCGGGCTTTGTTATCAAAGTACTCTGACATCCGCTGTTTCCTGCAAGTGATTATTCGTCGCGCCTTGAATGCTCTCGTCAACCTATGGTTCCACAAGCGCACCAGACCCTTCCGGCCATGGGGAATTTCTTCATACCGGCCTGTTGATCGAAAATCGCCATGAATTCAGGGACGCTATAGCGCGGGGATACATATACGGCCTGCTGGATGGCGCCTTCAGGCTTGTCAAACAACGGCCCCGAAAATGTGTCCGATGACGGCTGTAGCGACCATCGCCAGCGCGCCCCAGAAAGTTACCCGAAAAACGCCGGTGGGCAGGCTCGCACCGCCCGCCTTTGCGGCAATTGCGCCGAGGATAGCCAAGAACACCAGCGAACTGACTGCGACGAAGACAATCATGGCGTCCATGGGTGCGATGGCAACGAGCAAAACCGGAAGCAGCGCACCGACGGCGAACGACGCCGCCGATGCGAGCGCTGCCTGGATGGGGCGCGCGCGTTGCGTATCCGATAAGCCCAGTTCGTCGCGCGCATGCGCACCCAACGCATCGTGCGCCATGAGTTGCTCCGCGACGCGTTCAGCAAGCTCGGTATCGAGCCCTCTATCGATATAAATATT
>JAJDOI010000234.1 GCA_022340245.1 Thiogranum sp. | reverse complement strand
ACCGGCAATACGCCGGTGATGGACCTGAGCATTTTCCAGGGTATGCGCACGCTGTCGGCGAATATCGCCGTGGAAATGCCGGAATCCGAGGTCGACAGTACGCACTACCGGGTGCTGTTTCTCGCGGCGCTGGTCCTGTTTATTTTCACCTTTGTGTTCAACACCGGCGCCGAGCTGATTCGTCAGCGCCTGCGCGGCAAGTACAGCAGTCTGTAGGGGGCGCCAGGGCATGAACAAGCACATGGCGGACTGGTGGCAGAGCGGCGTCCCCTGGATCTGGCTCAATGCCGCCGCGGTGTCGGCGAGTCTGGTGATGGTAGTCGGCCTTTTGGCACTGATTGCGTACAATGGTCTGGGGCATTTCTGGCCCCACCCGGTATGGGAACTGGAATACCGCGCCGCCGATGGCTCGGGGATGCAGCACCTGATCGGCGAAATTACCGATGAAGAGGAAACCAGTGTCGAACGCATGCGCCATGCCGGCGCCCAGCTACCCGAGAACATCGGCGAGGACCTGGACCGGTTCCTGCTCAAGACGGGTAACCGCGATGTGTCGGGCCTGGATTTCCGCTGGATTCTCGGGCCGCTGATTGTCAAGCGCGACAAACCGGAAAAGCTGGTGGTGTTCGAGCGGACCGAGTGGGGCAACTTCTATGGTTTTCTGAAAAACATAAAGCAGGACGGCAAGGTGGTCTCCGAGGGTGAAGCCGCCTGGTCTGAGCTGCAGTCGCGCCTCGACGAGGTTGCCGCGGTGCGCAAGCAGATCCGGCACATAGAGAAGAGCGAGATAGGCGCCGTCAACTACAGTATCGAGCAGCTGCGCCTCGACCGCCGCCGCCTGGAACTGGACGGCGACGATACGCCCGAGCGGCTGGCCGAACTGCAACGCCGGCGTGACGCGCTGCAGGCGGAGTTCGTCGGGCTGCAAAAGAAACTGGACGCCAAGTACCGGGAGATTGCCGGTGACAGCGTCACCATGACGGCAATGAACGCACAGGAAGTGGATATTCCTGTCGCCAAGATTGTGCGCGCCTATCGACCGAACGGTATGAATGCGCTGCAGAAAGCCGGCTTCTATCTCGCCAAGCTCTGGGAGTTCGTCAGCGCCGACCCGCGCGAGGCCAATACCGAGGGGGGTATTTTCCCGGCGATTTTCGGTACGGTAACGATGGTGATGTTGATGTCGATCATCGTCACGCCGTTTGGCGTGGTGGCTGCGGTCTACCTGCGTGAATACGCCAGGCAGGGCGCGCTGACCCGCCTGATCCGCATCGCCGTGAACAACCTCGCCGGTGTGCCATCCATCGTCTACGGCGTGTTCGGCCTGGGCTTCTTCATCTACTTTCTCGGCGGCAATATCGACCAGCTGTTCTATCCCGAGGCGCTGCCATCACCCACCTTTGGCACGCCCGGGTTGATGTGGGCCTCATTGACTCTCGCGCTGCTGACGTTGCCGGTGGTGATTGTGGCCACCGAAGAGGGCTTGGCGCGCATCCCCAGCTCGATTCGCGAAGGCAGCCTGGCGCTGGGCGCCACCAAGGCCGAAACGCTGTGGCGCACTGTGTTGCCGATGGCCAGCCCGGCGATGATGACCGGCCTGATTCTCGCGGTGGCGCGCGCCGCCGGTGAGGTCGCGCCGCTGATGCTGGTGGGTGTGGTGAAACTGGCGCCATCCCTTCCGTTGGACGGTAATCCGCCCTTTATCCACCTGGACCGCAAATTCATGCACCTGGGCTTTCATATTTACGACGTAGGGTTTCAGAGCCCCAACGTGGAGGCCGCGCGACCGCTGGTGTACGCCACCGCGTTATTGCTGGTGCTGGTAATCCTGGTACTGAACCTGGCCGCTATTTCGATTCGCAACCGTTTGCGTGAGCGCTATCGTGAACTGGAACAGTAATGAGTATGGAAATGAAAAACGCACAGAATCTCGATCCGCGCATTATCGGCAGTGCGCTCGGCCCGACTGATCTCGGTGCCGAAGATCACTGTATCACGGTTCGCGATCTCAACCTTTTTTACGGCGACACCCAGGCCTTGAAGGGCATCGATATGGACATAGCCCGTAAACGGGTGACGGCCTTCATCGGTCCCAGCGGCTGCGGCAAATCAACGCTGCTGCGTTGTTTCAATCGCATGAACGACCTGGTCAGCAGCGTGCGTCTGGAGGGCAAGATCGAGCTCGACGGCGAGGATATCAACGCTCCTTCGGTGCGCGTGGCCCAGTTGCGTCAGCGCGTCGGCATGGTTTTCCAGAAGCCCAACCCCTTTCCGAAGAGCGTCTATGAGAACGTGGCCTACGGGTTACGTTTGCAGGGCATCAAGAGCCGGCGTACTCTTGACGATATCGTCGAGAAGGCCCTGCGTGGTGCGGCCTTGTGGGACGAGGTCAAGGACCGGCTCCACGACAACGCGCTTGGCATGTCCGGCGGTCAGCAGCAGCGCCTGGTGATCGCCCGGGCCATTGCGGTGGAACCGGAGGTGCTGCTGCTCGATGAACCGGCCTCGGCGCTTGACCCGATCTCGACGCTGAAGATCGAGGAGCTTATTGATGAGCTCAAGGAAAGATATACGATCGTGATCGTCACGCACAATATGCAGCAGGCGGCCCGTGTTTCCGATTACACCGCCTTCATGTATCTTGGCAAGCTGATTGAATATGATGCCACGAGCAAGATATTTACCAATCCCGGTGAGAAAATGACCGAGGATTATGTGACAGGCCGCTATGGATAAGAGAATTGAGCATGGATAATCTGAACCTGGGACAACATATTTCCCGGCGCTACAATGAAGAGCTGGAGGATGTGCGCACGCGCGTCCTGGCAATGGGCGGGCTGGTGGAACAGCAGCTGCAGAAAGCCATGGACTCTCTCGAGAGCCTGGATGCCGGCATCGCCCAGCAGGTGATCGACAACGACCTTCAGGTCAACGCCATGGAAGTTGCCATCGACGAGGAGTGCAATACCATCCTCGCGCGGCGACAGCCGGCCGCCAGCGACCTGCGCCTGATCACCGCTGTCATCAAGACCATAACCGACCTCGAACGCATCGGTGATGAGGCCGAACGTATCGCCCGCATGGCCGGTGAACTCGTCGGCGAAACGCGCGTTGTGAAACTGTTCACCCAGATCCGGCATCTCGGCCAGCATGCCCGTACCATGCTGAGGGGGGCGCTGGATGCATTCGCCCACCTCGATACTGAAAAGGCCGTGGAAATCTGGAACGAGGATCGCAAGATCGACCGGGAATACGAGGCGCTGTTGCGCGAGTTGATGACCTATATGATGCAGGACACCGATTCGATTCCCTGCGTGCTGAAAACCGTGTTTGCGGCGCGCGCCATCGAGCGTATCGGCGACCGCGCGAGTAATATCTGTGAATATGTGATTTACCTGGTCAAAGGCAAGGATGTCCGCCACACCGGGCTGCTCAAAGAAAGTCTGTCGGACGAAGACTAGTCGGCCGCGGCGGCTTCGGGCGCCAGCAGGAATTCGAGCAGGGCTTTTTGCGCGTGCAGCCGGTTTTCAGCTTCGTCCCATACCACGCTGCGCGCGCCATCGATGACATCGGCGGTGACTTCTTCGCCGCGGTGTGCAGGCAGGCAGTGCATGAACAGCGCGTCTGCGTTGGTCTGCTGCATCAGCTCGTCGTTGACCTGGAAGGCGGCGAAGACCTTTTCCCTTTCCTGTTGTTCTTCCTCCTGGCCCATGCTGGCCCATACGTCGGTGACTACCAGGTCGGCACCCGCCGCGGCTTCGAGTGGGTGTTCGAACAGCCGGATACGGTTGCCGGCCGCGACGACGATGTCGGCATTCGGCTGATATCCGCCGGGGGCGGCAATATGCAGGCGGAATTCGAACTGCCGGGCGGCATTGATGTAGGAGTGACACATGTTGTTGCCGTCGCCGATAAAGGCCACGGTGGCGCCGCGAATGTCGCCGCGATGTTCGAACCAGGTCTGCATGTCGGCGAGCAACTGGCAGGGGTGGTAGCGGTCGGTGAGCGCATTGATTACGGGACACGCCGAGTAATCGGCGAAACGTTCAATTTTTTCGTGTTCAAAGGTACGGATCATGATGGCGTCGACCATGCGTGACAGGACGCGGGCGCTGTCTTCAAGCGGTTCGCCGCGCCCGAACTGGGTGTCGCGCGGCGACAGGAACATGGCGTGGCCGCCGAGTTGCGCCATGCCGGACTCGAAAGACACGCGTGTCCGGGTCGACGATTTCTCGAATACCATCGCCAGCACCTTGTTCTTCAGAGGTTCGTAGAGACGGCCCTGTTTCTGCCGTTCTTTGAGCTTGATGGCGCGTTTGATCAGCCGGTGCAGTTCGTTGCTGGAGAAGTCCAGCAAGGTCAGGAAATGGCGTACGTTCATGTGTCGGTACCCAGGAAGTTCGCGATGAGGTCGCTGACACCACCGATAATGTCGTCAGCCTGCGCCTCGCTGGTGATCAGTGGCGGCAACAGGCGGACAACGGTTCCGGCGGTTACGTTGATCAGAAGTTTGCGCTGCAGCGCAGTTTGCATCAGCTCGGCGCAGGGGCGGTCGAGTTCGATACCCAGCATAAGGCCGCATCCGCGTATCGCTACGACACCGGGCAGTGCGCCCAGCCGCTGACTGAATCCCTCCCGCAGGCGGTGCCCCAGCCGGTCGGCATGTTCTACCAGGTGTTCGCCGTCAATGGTGTTCAGCACTGCAAGTGCGGCACTTGCCGAAAGCGGGTTGCCGCCAAAGGTCGAACCGTGATTGCCGGGCTGAAACACCTCGGCCGCCTTGCCGCGGCCGAGGCAGGCGCCGATCGGTACACCGTTGCCGAGTCCTTTGGCCAGTGTCATGACGTCAGGCACGATGCCTGCGTGCTGGTGCGCGAACCAGCGCCCGGTGCGGCCCATGCCCGTCTGTATCTCATCCAGCATCAGCAGCCAGTTGTGCTCGTCGCAGAGTGCGCGCAGTTCGCTCAGGTAACCGGCGTCGGGAATCCGGATGCCGCCTTCGCCCGTAATCGGTTCCACCAGCACCGCCACCACGCCGGGACTGTTGGTCGCAATGGTGCGGATGGCCTTGAGGTCATCATAGGGAGCACGCAGGAAACCCGGCACCAGCGGTTCGAAGCCCGCCTGTATCTTGCGGTTACCGGTTGCCGTCAGCGTCGCCAGCGTGCGGCCGTGAAAGCTGCCTTCGGTCACGATGACCTGCGGCGTGGCAATGCCCCGATGGTGGCCATACAGGCGGGCCAGTTTCAAGGCCGCTTCATTGGCCTCGGCGCCCGAATTGCTGAAGAACGCCCGGTCCATACCCGCGACCTTGCACAGTCGCCCGGCGAGTTGTTCCTGCAAGTCGATCTGGTACAGGTTCGAGGTGTGCAGCAGGCGCCGGGACTGATCGCAGATCGCCTTGCTGACGGCGGGATGGGCGTGCCCCAGGCCGCATACCGCGATGCCGGAGACCGCATCCAGGTAGCGTTCGCCGTTGCTGTCGAACAGGTAGATACCTTCGCCATGGGTGAAGCTGACCGGCAGCGGTTGGTAGGTCTTCATCAAGTGTTCGGCCATCAGGCTCCCCGGAAAACAAAAAGGCGCTTTGCAAAAAGCGCCAGACTAAAACAGCGATATTATAATGTCCCGCGGCATTTTTAAATAAAAAACCCGGCCGGAGGCCGGGTTTTGCCGTCGTCGCGACGCGGGGCTTAGAAAGGCAGACCGTGTGCGTAAGCGGTCATGCCCAGCAGCATCGGAATCGACAGCAGGGTGTTGGTGCGCGATGCCATCAGGGCAACCACTTTGGCCTTGGCAATCGCCTCCGGGTTGGACGGTACAATGCCGAGAATCTTCTTCTGGTTCGGCCAGATCAATACCCAGACGTTGAACAGCATGATGGTGCCTAACCAGGCGCCCATGCCGATGACCGAGGCGCTACCGGCGAAGGTGAAATTCTCGAAGGTAAACGCCTGACCCAGGATACCCAGTTTGTGTAGCGCGGCAGCGCCGGATAACCAGGTCAACAGGGCCGACCAGCGAAACCACAGCAGCGCCCGGGGGGCAACATACTTGTTAATGGCTGCCGGCCCCGGTCCACCACCGTCGGCCTCGGATAACGCCTGGCCAACCGCGGGCACCTGGACAAAATTGAAGTAGTAGAGCAAACCAATCCAGGTGATACCCACGATGACGTGGAACCATACCGTCCACTCTATCGGGCTCGGGATGCCGGTTCTCAGAAGAAAGGCAATGATCAGGGCAAGCACGATGCCGGAGATAATGGTGCCTGCGACAGATTTCAGCGGATTCATTTTTTTCTGCTCCTCGAAAAAATGTTGTTGAAATTTTTTTTCACCGACACAAAAGCCGACTAATTTGCTCAAGTATGCGGAGTTTAAGGCGCGTCCTGAGCGAATGCAACTTGCGCTCCGGCCTGATGCATAATCATCCCCTATGGACGCCATACAGCTCAGTATATTCGCCAGCCGGGTATCCGCCCTGTGTGATGAAATGGGTGCGGTTCTGCGTCGGGCGGCCTTTTCACCCAACATCAAGGACCGCCTGGATTACTCCTGCGCACTGTTCGACGCCGACGGGCAGTTGTGTTCGCAGGCCGCGCATATCCCGGTGCATCTCGGCAGCATGGCTTATGCCATGGCCGATATGGTTGCCGCGCATCGCTGGCGTGCGGGCGACATGCTGGTGGTCAACGACCCCTACCAGGGGGGCACCCACCTGCCGGACGTGACGCTGATTGCGCCGGTGTTCGTTGCACACAGCTGTGTCGGTTTTGTCGCCAACCGCGCCCACCACGCCGATATCGGTGCCGAGAGCCCGGGCTCCATGCCGCTCGGCCGCCGACTGGAGGAAGAGGGGCTGCTGATTGCCCCGACACTGCTGGTCGAGGAGGGACGGATTCGCCAGCCGGTGCTGGACGGCATCGTTGCCGCGACCCATAACGCGACGATCACCCAGGGAGACTTTTCCGCGCAGGTCAGTGCCAACCGCATCGGTGTCAGGCGCGTGGAGGCGCTGGTCGAGGACATCGGCATCCCGGCGTACTTGCAGGCGCTTGAAGAGCTCAACGCCTACGGTGAACGCATGTCGCAGGCCGCTTTCAGCGAGTTGCCCGACGGCGACTACGGCTTCGAGGATTTTATGGACGATGACGGACAGGGCAACCGCGATATACGCCTGCAGGTGTGCGTGCGTATTCGCGGTCATCGCATCGACGTTGATTTCACCGGTACCGCCGACCAGGTCGCGGGCAATATCAATTGCCCGTTGTCGGTGGCCGCGGCGGCGGTGTTTTATGTCTTCCGCTGCCTGATGGACGAGCGCACGCCCGCCTGCGCGGGCAGTTTCCGCGGCATCCACCTCACGGCGCCCGAGGGCTGCCTGGTCAATGCACGCCCGCCGGCCGCGGTGGCTGCGGGTAATGTCGAAACCAGCAGCCGGATTGTCGACCTGGTGCTGGGCGCGCTCGCCGCGGCGGTGCCTGACCGGGTCGCAGCGGCCAGCCAGGGAACCATGAATAACCTCGCCATGGGCGCGCGCGGCGCACGCGGGGCATGGGACTACTATGAAACCCTGGGCGGCGGTATGGGGGCCGGTCGGCGTGGCGGCGGCCTGCACGCGCTGCAGACCCACATGACCAACACGCTGAACACGCCCATTGAAGTGCTCGAAGCCGCCTATCCGCTGAGAATTCTCCGCTACGCCATACGCCGGGGCTCGGGC
>JAJDOI010000231.1 GCA_022340245.1 Thiogranum sp. | reverse complement strand
GGGCATGCAAAAAACGCCTACTGGTACGGATCCCGATTGTCCATCGACGAGGCGCGCAGGCTCGCCCCCTGCAACAACGCCACCAGTCTGCAGGTTACCGCGGCGGTACTCGCAGGCATGGTCTGGGCAATCGAGAATCCCGACCAGGGGCTGGTGGAGCCGGACGAGATGGATTTCCGCAGAATCCTTGAGATTGCCGGCGAGTACCTGGGTCCCGTCGTCGGACGCTACACCGAATGGCATCCGCTGATGGGACGCGGTGTGCTCTTCGAAGAAGATCTGGACCTGAACGATCCCTGGCAGTTTCGCAATGTGCGCGTATTGTGAGCAACGGTCTTATCGCAAGCGGCGAAGACTACACCGGTCGTCCGACAGGCGATGCGGACCATGCCGGGTGACATTCCACCGCTTGCAAAATGGACTGATCCTCGCATCCGGGCAGGAACCACGGCAGCACAGAAATAGTTTACTGAGCCGCCCATGAACACGATACCCGGACGATTGCCAGCGCACGTCATTTCACTGGCGGAATGAGGTGTGCAAAACACTGGAGTCGATCGGGAAGGAGGTATATATTTCCCGCGTCAGCAGGACGCTGCTAGCACGCCCTGCGAAGCCACCGAGCAAAACGTATCGAGAGGATGAAGATGGCTACGAAGAAGACGACCCCCACCACGAAGAAGGCAGTAAACCCGAAAGCCGCGGCCCCGACCGCGACATCACCGAAGAAAGGAGCAACTGCCCCAAAGACCACCACACCATTCCCAAAGAAAGCCGCGCCGGCTCCAAAGGCAGCGGCGCCAGCCCCAAAGAAAGCGGCGCCAGCACCCAAGCCCGCCGCGACAGGCACTGAAACGAAAGCGGCTCCGGCCAAAAAGGCGACCAACCCGGCGAAGCCGGCTCCCGCGAAGGCCGTTGCCTCCGTCACTCCCGAGGCGCGTTGGCAAATGATTTCCGAGGCGGCCTATTTCATGGCCGAGAAACGCGGCTTCACCGGTGGCAATCCCTGCGATGACTGGACTCAGGCGGAAGCGCAGGTTGACGCCCTGATCAAACAACGCGCGGCCGGCAAGATGTAGCTCCCGCGCGCAAGACCAGTCAGTCCGCCACGTGGCGGCTCAGGACCGTACCGGTCAGGGCTCATTGCACTGACCGGGCGGTACCATACGACGCGCAATCATTTTAACGCGGGTGAGAAGCAACCTCCCGGCGAAGGTGTGGCTATGAGCATATCTCTGGGTTCAAACACGCTGCAGGATGCAGGCCTACTCATCCTGCGGGTGAGTCTCGGTATCCTGATACTGTTCCACGGCATGGACAAGATCGTCCACGGGATCGGTCCGATCCAGGGCATGGTAACCGGCATGGGACTCCCCGGCTGGCTGGCCTATGGCGTCTATCTGGGCGAGGTGTTGGGTCCGGCACTGCTCGTGACCGGTTTCCATGCGCGGATCGGCGCCGGCCTGATTACCATCAACATGGTGTTCGCCATCCTGCTGGCGCACACCGGCGACCTGCTGAGTCTCAGCCCGCACGGCGGCTGGCGACTGGAGTTGCAGGGCATGTACCTCTTCACTGCGCTGGCACTCGTGTGCCTCGGCCCCGGCAGGTTCAGTCTCAATCAGCGCTGAGTCGGTAGATTCCGGACACCCTGCGATATCGGGGAAACCGGCATGCCGTGGTAATCCATCTCCCGGCGCGGATATCGATATCCCCGGGGCAACAGACGACGCGGCGGTTCAGGTATCGGGTTGCGTGAACCGCGGAACATCCTTGCGGTTAGTCCACCACGAGGTTTGAGCAGACTCTCGCCGGTCAGAGATTTGGCTGGTGTAGTAAAGCGGCAGCCCCGGCCTGGGGGGATTTACACGTCTGTCGTCGATCTTCCATCGTTCTACCATTGTTGTTATCTCCTGTGGCTGAACTGACCGGCTAGTAGGCGGCTAATTCAGGATATAGGAGCTGCCAGTTATCGATGTCAACGGTAGTGATGGTACCGTTGGCATATTCCAGAAGGACTTTGTTGCCGACAACATTCACCACCACAAGACTGCTGCCCGTCTTGTCGCGGTAGATGCCACCAACAACGGGTTGTTCTACGTAACGCACTGCAAGCTGCTTCATATCGACTGCCCTCTGCTCTGCGCCTCATGATGATTATCTGATCGTACACACAGGTACATACAGGGTACATTGTCCACGGTCTCAATTCTCAAACATAATCAAAGATTCTTCGAAAGGAAAGCTATTTAACACCATGATTAGTCAAACATAAGTACATATACGTAGATAATTTACCTCACCCGCCCGGGGACGCCATGGGAGCGAAGATCTGGCGGAAACCGCGACGCATTGACCCACTGTTTCCAGACAAGCTGCCTGGCGGCCTGATCCAGCATGACAACCACCTTGCTGGATACCATTATTTTCGCCAACAACTCATCAGCCCGGTGCGGTGGCTATACCGTACAGGCTGTGCGATTACCCGAAATACTGCACGCAACCCGCAATTTGCTTACATTTTCTTGTACAAATAAATACAATGGTTGTATAACTTATTTGCGAGGATTCCCATGGACGATTCCGTCAGTAAACCACTCAGACCGCCCGCCGAGGGACTGTTACCCATCCGCACTGTATCCAGCCTGACCGGCGTCAATGCGGTCACCCTGCGCGCATGGGAACGACGCTACAACCTTATCACCCCGCAACGCACACCAAAGGGCCACCGTCTCTATACACACAAGGACGTGGAACGTATCAACCAGGTCGTCGGCTTGCTGAACCAGGGCATTTCCGTCAGTCACGTCAAACCCCTGCTGGACCAGGCGCCCGGTGAAGTTCTTGCCACGGCCACAAGAGACGAAGGCGATAGCTGGAAATCCCATCAGGAAAAGATGCTGACGGCAATAGAAAAATTTGATGAACCGGCACTGGATAGTACTTACAACGACGCCTTGTCATTGTACCCCGTCGACATCGTAAACCAGCGCCTCACCACGCCCTTGCTTCGCCTGCTCGGCGAACGCTGGAAAAAAAGGGATATGGGTATTGCCGAGGAACATTTCTTCTCGGTTTACCTGCGCAACAAACTGGGCACCCGCATTCACCACATGAACCAGCGCAGCAACGGCCCGCTGTTATTACTTGCCTGCCTGCCGGGTGAACTGCATGAAATCGGCCTGTTGTTTTTTGCGCTTGCCGCGGTCAATACCGGATACCGCGTACTGATACTTGGCGCCAATACACCGTTGCAACAGATTCCCGGTGTACTCGACATAAAACCCTGTGTCGGTGTCGTTTTATCGGGCTCGGCAAAACCTGCCCGCAGCGTGATTGACACAGAACTGCCAGATCTCATGGCCCGATTAACAACGCCGGTCTTCATCGGCGGGGAAACTGCCGTTTCATACCATGATAAACTTGAGCGGGCCGGGCTCATTTGTCTGGGCGAGAACATAGCGACCGGCCTGCAACTGGTAAACAAACGATTGAAACCGAACAAACCACGCTGACATGTCGCCGGCACTGATCTGGTTTCGCCGCGACCTGCGCCTGGCGGACAATCCGGCATGGCAGGCATTGATCGATGAAGGCCACACGCCCATACCCGTTTATATTCACGACGAACCTGATGCCGACTGGCCACTCGGAGAGGCGAGTGCCTGGTGGCTGCATCACAGCCTGATTTCGCTGCAACAATCCCTGCGGAAACATGGAAGCGACCTGCTGATCTTCAAGGGTCACCCGGAAAACCTGCTGCCGAAGTTATTGCAACAGGCCCGCACGGGCCGACTTGCCTGGAACCGCTGTTATGAACCTGCCTGTACGGCACGCGATGCGCGCATCAGGCAGGCACTCGAACGAGGCGGCTACCACATAAGCTGCCATAACGCCGCGCTGCTGCGCGAACCCCGGGAACTCCTGAAAAAGGACGGAACACCCTACCGGGTATTCACACCCTTCTGGAACAAACTCCTCAGCATCGGTCCAAGCCGCAAAGCCATCACTGTCCGTGAACCACCGCCCGCCTTCGACACCGAACGATTCACGGATTCGCTATCCGTCGATTCGCTCGGACTGCTGCCGAAGGTCAACTGGGACAAGGCGTTTTTCGCACACTGGCAACCCGGCGAAGGGGGCGCATGGAAAGCGCTGCAGGATTTTCACGACCACAAACTGCTCGACTACCCGGTTCGTCGGGAGATGCCCGCTTATTCCGGGACTTCGCTTCTGTCGGCACACCTGCACTTTGGTGAAATCAGTGCGCTGCAAATCTGGGACAGATTATCCAGCCTGGCGGCAACAACAACCTCCTTCGGATACCTGCCAGCAACCGAGTCCTGTTTACGCCAGCTCGCCTGGCGAGAGTTCAGCCACCACTTGCTTTACCAC
>JAJDOI010000167.1 GCA_022340245.1 Thiogranum sp. | reverse complement strand
GCCGAAAGGGGGCCATGCGAATGAAAATCCCCACCCTTTGCCTGCTCACCCTTGTTTCATGCCTTACCGCCCATTCTGTTTTTGCCGAAGCCCGGACTATCGGCACCATCGAAGCCGTCCTCGACGGCAAGCCGAAAACCTGGACTCTGATCTACAGCGACGATGACGCATCGCATTCCGCCTTGTGGGTCCCGCACGGAGCGGGGCAGAACATGGCCATACTCGGTGGTTACGAGTCGCTCGACATAACTTTTGGGAAAGACGAATCAGGCCATCCGACGGTCAGCGGCCCGGGCTCCATGCTGACTATCAACTTCGGATTTGCGGTTGGAGCAAAGTCCGCCAAGCACACACTGCCGCAGCAGGGTGCAGTCGCCGTTGGGGTGATGTACCTACCACGGGTTGGAGATTATTCCAGCATGCTGGGAATGGAAGAGGGCGTCGTCGAAGTCACCACGATCGACATGTCTGCGCGCGGCAAGGCCAAATTTACGGGTACTTTCAGCGGCAAGCTACAGAGCATGGACGCGGCGCGCACCACGGTGACCATCACCGATGGCCGCTTCGAGGTTGAAAAAGCGCGACAGATGAAAAGTCGGTAACCGCTGTCTGCGTTGGAACATGCGTTCGTATTAGACATGCAATACGAGGTCCTGAACTTCCGCTGTGGGTCGCTTCCCGTCTTTTACCCGTGAGTAATATAGGTATAAACTGGACGTTCACCGGGAGGGTGAGGTATGACTGTTGAATTGCACGATCGTTTGACCCGTATTTGTATTTTCGCGTGAACCTACTCAAATCATGCCTTTCTTTCAGGATTCATGTGCATAGAGTTACTAGACCGGGCCACGCTTCAATGCGCAAGCGGTTCCATTTTCAGTGCAATTCAACATGCAGACATCTTGATGTGGCTGTGGAGACTGCTGATGCAAACAAATATATACAGCATTGGCGCAGGAACATCGACTGGCAACGGTGGCGCGGTCTACTGTGGAAACATTTAGTCAGAAATTCAAAAAAGCATGCTCCATGATTCCTTATTCAGATGGATGAGCGCTTTTATATTGCTGCATGCGACACGCCATGTGCTGGTCCCGGCAAACCTCGGCGCAACGAGTGAGACTAATGATGTCCTTCCTTGGAACGTTACTGCCCGCAGCGAATTGACTTTGGAGTTCTTTGGCTCGGCTATCTGTGGCGGCTAGCGCTTCGCAGCTGCAATCGCAGCTTTGTGCCGTGCCACGTGCACTGCTGAGAGCCTTTTTCTTTGCGTCGGCCTCCGCCTTGGATTGACCTAGGCGACAGATCATGTATTCGCGCTGACAGGTTGAGGTGCAGCGGTTGAGGCCGATAATCCTGGCCATTGCTGCTTTATCACCCGCCTGTACGCGTGCTTTAAGTTCCGCACCCCGGGCATCACTGGCCGCCAGTTCTTCACAGGTGCAGGCGCAGGCGCCAACCGTGGCACCCGCACTATTGCTTGTACCGTCGTCGGCATCACCCTCGCCGCCATTGCCGCTCGTTTGGCCAGTATCCGGAATTGCCGAATTGGCACCAAACCGCATGCCCTCTTCCAGAGAATTCGGCATCGTCTCGATATAACGCTGAATCCCCGCAGTCCTGATATCTGTTGGCGCCGTTGAATTAAACTGCCGCCAGCCGAACGCCATGGTGACCTTCGCGCTCGCATGGTCCACAACCGGGCAGCCTCCACCGGCACATTGTTGTATCGTTTGTGGACCCGCCTGACACAAGTCAGTATCGATAGATATCCGAAATGCATTTTCATCAGATTGCGTGACGGTTCCGATCGGCCGGGTGACCGCACCTTTGCAATGTATCGAGCTGATTGAACCGCCTTGGTTTCTGGGATCGTCGGGCTCAAGCGCCACGATTCCGGTGACAGGTCCCGTTTGCTTATAGTCGAGCTTGTTTATCTGAATAGCATATCCGCCGCTTGTAACCGCTTTAGCGCCTTTGGATCTGTTGGGGGCGTACTTAAGTACACTGAACCCCTTGACAGTGTCGTCCGGTATCGTCGGATCGGTCTGCAGTCCATATAATTCGTCCCTGCCGATCTTGCGCAGCGGATTTTTCGTGCGCGTTTTACGTTGTGCTGGTAACGGTCCCACAGGTTCGGCGGGCCCACCGTTCAGCGTTGAACTTGCGATACCGATCTTGATGGCGTAGCCAGTGATATCTTTTGTTTTCCAGGGTTGCTCAGCGACATTCGACAGGATATAAACATGTTCCGCCGTTCCACTGGACTCCCCAAAATCCAGGCTATTCGCAGCCCAGGTGCGGGCATAATTGCCAGCAGCAGGCCCTGTTTGCGAGAAAGGTTTAATTACGCACGGGGGCCATAAACTGTTTTTTGCCTTGTGTTCCTCGTAGCAATTTTTATCGCCGTCCGGGGCATCAATCCAGGCCCAGCCCAGGTGTAACTGGTCCACGAGATCAAGCCGGTCAGCGACGATCTCAATTTGTTCGGTAACGTTGCCTGAAAACCCTTGTATCTGAACCCTGATACATATGGCAGCCACTTTGTTGACCGATACCGTTATTTTCTGCACCGCATTGTTAGGTGTTAAGGTGATTTCCTGACAGCCGGAAAAACCTTCTTTAAGCCAGGCCATGCGGGCGGCTTTCCCCTTGCCGAAACTGCGCGCGTCAAAGCTCGTATAACGGCTACCACCGTAGGACGCAAACTCGGTGACAAAGTGGGGATAGACCAGATACAGGCCGGTTTGAATGTTGGGTTCTGTTCGCAGGCGCTCATCCAGCCAACGCAGTAGATCCTTTTCGCTGGCATCTCGGGCCAGCGGCTTTTCCAGCAAGTGGGGGAGCACTTTAACACCGCCGAAATATTCAGGCAGGAAACGCCAGAAAGAACTGGTCAGATAGCTGGTTTTGGTCTCCAGTGATTGCGCACCGATATTCTTACGGCCGGTGGAGAAGTTCAAAGGCCAGTCATAGTGGCGTAAGCCGACAGCAGAGCTGCTGCCCTCAATGTGGCCACTGAAATTTGGAAATTTTTTATTGATCAGATAAAGGGCGGCTCCATCGGCGAGACCTTCCCTGATCCACATACCACCCTCGAAACAATTGGCCATCAACTGATCACCGTATTGCAGAGCATGAAACATTTCGTGCGACAAAGTCCAGTATTTTCTTTTCGGCAACGGTGACTCAAGGGAAAACTTGTCTGCATTAAACGATACCCAGTTTATTTCAGGTTTCTCTGCACAATCCGAAGTCTGGTAACCACCACCGTCATCAGCATTTCCGCTGCGGTACCGGCTGCCACCAAACGGAAATATGTATACGCGATATCTTGCGGTGCCGTTGTCCTGCACGATCGGTTCTATGTAAGGTGCCTTATGCCCACCCTTGCGGTAGATAGCGCCGATCTCATTCAGCCACTGCTCTGCATTGACAGCCGCCAGCGGTCGTTCGCTTCCAGATGACCCCAGTACCGATTCAAAAAGGCTGTCCAGCATGCCTGTCCCCGCCTCGATTTCCTGCTGGATCTCGGCTTTCTCGAGCGTAACCGGTTCCCGGGTCTGTACCTGGAATTGCGTGGCGGGCCATTCGGCGGATGCTTCGATGGAATAACTGAGCAGGGTTACGGCAGCGAAAACGGTGAGAAGCGATCCGGATCTCATGCTCGAAAGTTTAACCACGCCGCTTGAACCTTGCAGTATTAATCCGGCAGTTGACCAAAAAGCGCATCGATTCGCTGCATATACTGTTTGATCATGGGGAGATCCTTTGCGGTTGTTTGCAGCATGGATTCTTTTCTGGTCAGCATGTTTGCGCGCGTCATAAGCTTTTCATCAGTGAGCAGCTTTGGATTGTTTTCCAATTCCGTCAGCTCCGCAACTATATCTTTGAGTTGATAGTTTTCGCGCAGGACCTCGTATGCCTCGAGTACCCGCTCGGCTTCGATCTTCCATTCGGCGACAATATAGGGTGAGTCTTCGTAACCGGCGGCCTGCAGCGCTTGCAATAACGTCGGACTTTCCACGGCTCGCGTCTTGTCTATCGCGGCGACGGCATCTTCAATCGACCACAGTATGACGGTTATTCCGAATGCATCATCGGGTAGGCGCGCCGAATCCACTGCATCTGCGTTTTCCAGTTTATCGATCAGTCGGTCAAAGCTCGTCAGTACACGCTCCACTGTCTGCGCGTCGAGCGGGATCATGTGATACTCCATCGGGTGTGCGTGAATCATTGCACACGGAAAGAGTGCGGCGACAGCGGCCAGGATCAGGCTTTGCGTTTTTGCAATGGCGGTCATTATTGGTGCATTATAGACATAATTCATGGAAAAAATGAATGCAACACAAGGAGGAGACCTCCTATGGGCAAGTGCACAAAGACTGATTTGCGTTTGGATAGTGAACTCCGTGGCACGTTTCCGAGAAGGTTTCTCGCAACTGGCGTTGCTCTGATGCTCTCGCTGGCCGTGTTTCCACCTCCTATCTGGTCAGCTGAAACCATTGTGACGAACCAGGACCGCAATCTGCGTATCTGGATGCAGGATGCATTAGTCGACGGCAAGGTCACACGCCTGCTGTATCACACGGCACCGGACATTGAGCAAAGACACGCAGGCGAGAAATGCACCGCAAATTTCTACGTACTCGAACTGCACCCGGGACTTGCACAGACACAACCGAAGTTGCTGGCAGAGAATTACTGCAGCTATTTTGGTATGTCAGGCACCTTGCTGGCCAATGGCGACGTGCTGATCGTCGCAGGTGATCGCGTTGAAACCTGGCGACCCGATATCGGTAAAATCAAGGCGTGGAAATTCAGCGCTGTCGATTCGCTACAGGGTC
>JAJDOI010000093.1 GCA_022340245.1 Thiogranum sp. | reverse complement strand
CCCCACAGGCGCAGGGCGCCCAACAGCACGGCAATCCGACGCTCCTGGAGGACGTGAATCACCGGGGTAAGGGTGTTTTCCGTGAACAGTTGCTGGCGCCCGAGGATGACGATCATGAAGCCGACCGAATAACCGAGCTTGGAAATCAGCGGTCGCCAGTCTGTATCGGCCAGGGCTGACTCGAGCAGCGCCTCGGCGATAAAGGAAAAGCCCATGGAAAGGCCCGCGGCAAGACCCAACCAGAACAGCGCAGAGTTGCGCCGTTCCAACTCATCCATGGCTTCGTGGCGAATGGCCTCGAACACCACGGCGGCGCGTGGCGCCGAGCGGCGGACTGCATCCTCTTCCTCTTCTCCCGACAATTGGCCCTGACTTTTACGCTTGATCACGCTTCTGTTCCCTCCGGGGCCTCGCCGGGTAAGCCGCCATGCCGAGGCGTGAGTCAGTGACGACCGCTTTTTTGGGGCGCCATAGTCAGTCTCAGTGCGCAGTATAGCAGCCGCAGGAAAGCTGTCCGTGTCGCCTGGTGAAAAACGCGTTGCCGTGAGTTTGTGCAACCAACGTGTGGGTCGCCGACTCCATTCACCGGTAGCATCGTGTTGTCGCCACTGCCGAAAGCTGACCGGCGTCGGCGTCATTGATATTTTTCAATGCTGCGGCCCGGGTACTTTGGCACCGTACATCGCATGAAACGTGAACGTCTCTATAACGGCAACCGCTCAACGCGGCGCAGCGCAAGCCGCGTCGGCCGGGCGGGCGTTCAGGCACCATTGCGGACGCGTTCCCTGCGGTCACAGCGCCCCCCTGGCGGGCCGCCGGACCCAAAGCATCCGCCTGTGGAACCGCCGGGGCCGGGCGAGCCACCGGTAAAACCACCAGATCCGGACAAGCCACCTGAGAACCCGCCGGGCCCGGCGAAACCACCGGTGGAACCGCCGGACCCCGGAGAACCGCCGGTAAAACCGCCGAACCCCGATAACCCGCCCGTCATGGCCGTACCGCGACACGCGCGGCCTGCGGTAGCACGCCGTCTACCGGTATCTTTTACGGAGCGCACAATGACAGCAATCAGACACCCTTCCCGCGCCGGCATTCCCTGACCCGCGGCGCCTGCGCTGGCGTCACTGGACGCGCTACGGGCCCCCGAAACACGCGGTCGCACCAGACCGGCGGCGACCGCAGAGCTCACATTCAAGGCCAACAGCCACAACCTGATTGTTTAAAGAGGCAGCTAACCATGACACAACACGAACTCCCGGAACTCCCCTATCCCAACAACGCGCTTGAACCGCACATCTCGGCCGAAACGCTCAGGTATCACCACGGCAAGCACCACGCCAGCTACGTCGAGAAACTGAACAAGCTGATCGAGGGCACTGAATTCGAAACCGCTTCGCTCGAGACAATTATCAAGAAGGCGTCGGGCGGCGTGTTCAACAATGCCGCACAGGTGTGGAACCACACCTTCTACTGGAACTGCCTGAGCCCCGACGGCGGTGGCAGCCCCGGGGATCAGCTGGCCGCGGCCATCGACAAGGCATTCGGCAGCCTCGCGGGCTTCAAGGACCGCTTCTCCGAAGCGGCGACAGGCAACTTCGGTTCCGGTTGGACATGGCTGGTGAAGAATCCAGACGGTACGCTGGAGACCGTAAACACCGCCAATGCGGGCAACCCGATGACCGACGGCAAGCGACCCCTGCTGACATGCGACGTCTGGGAGCATGCCTACTATATCGACTACCGTAACGCGCGCCCCAAGTATATCGAGGCGTTCTGGAACCTCATTAACTGGGACTTCGTGGCGCAGAACCTTGGCGATTAACCACCAGGGCGCATGCTTGACCCGATGCCCGCAGCATTGTGCGCGTTAGGCGTCCGCGGCAGCCAGCGGCACCGCGGGTGCGGCCGCACAAATCCGACCGAGGCAGAACATGGCTGAACAACACGCAGTGACACTACTGATGAGCGAATTCGTCACCCATGACGTCAAACGCCTGCTTGTCAGCCGGCCCACCGGGTTCACGTTCGAAGCCGGACAAGGCGTGGAGCTGGCGATTAACCAGCCTGAATGGCAGGACGAGGGCCGACCGTTCACACCCACCGGTCTGGTCGACGACAAGGTTCTGGAATTCACCATCAAGCGCTATCCCACGCACGAAGGCGTGACCCGCGAGCTGCACACCCTGGCGGCGGGTGCGGAGCTGCTGATGTCGGAACCGTTCGGCACCATCAGCTACCGGGGTCCCGGCGTGTTTCTCGCCGGGGGAGCCGGCATCACCCCGTTTATCGCCATTTTGCGCGCGCAGGTACGCGAATCCGGCCTCGACGCTCACGCGCTGATCTTTTCCAACAAGACGCCGGCGGACATTATTTGCGAGAAGGAATTGCGCCACTATCTTGGCGAGCGCTGTACCCTGACCTGCACCGATGCGGAACAGGCGCGGGGTTACGAACACCGCCGGGTCGACAAAGCGTTCCTGGCGGAGAAGATCAACAATTTCGATCAGAACTTCTATGTGTGCGGCCCACCCGGCTTCATGGAAGCGGTAACCGCTGCGCTGAAAGATCTCGGCGCGGACCCCCAGAGCCTGGTATTTGAACGCTGATCGCGATCAGCAACGAAAGGTTCGTATGTGAGAGCATGGTCCTGCGCCTCGACGAGCCCGAAGCGGTTTGCGTGGTGAACCACTGAGCGCTGGCAGATTGGCGATACCTGTAAACACCCTGTGGAGCAAACTGATGCGCGACTACGACAATATGCCGGTTCTCGACTGGCGCGACGACAAGGCGCCGCAAAAGGCGAAGGCCCAGATCCTGCACCAGGAACCGGTTATCCTGCAGATGCCGGATGACTTCGACACCTCCCTGGACGGCGCAGAGTTTGATTGCGAGCTGCACCAGGAGACCGGCATCCTGTGTGACTGTGGCGGCAGGATACTGAGCCGGCTCGCGGAGCGGAACCAGCTTCCCTCGCTGAACATCATCGCCGAGGCCTGCATCGAATCGAGTTCGCGAGTCGACATCGACACTGCCCACAAGCGGCTTATCGTGCACGATTGACGCTTCCGGGAGATGATGCCGGGCGCATCGTACGCATGCGGCTCGCCACCTACAATATTCACGCGTGCATTGGCGCCGATGGACGTTACGATCCGGACCGGGTGGTTCGCGTACTGCTGGAATTGAACGCCGATGTGGTGGCGCTGCAGGAAGTCGAGCAGCATGCCGTCGGCGATATGGATCTTCTGCAATTCCTGGCGGCGAAAACCGGATACCAGGCGGTTGCCGGCCCCACCCTGCTGCGAGACACCCGCGACTACGGCAACGCCGTTTTGACACGACTGCCCATAGTCACAATGCAGCGCATCGACCTGAGTCTGCCGCGGCGCGAGCCCCGCGGCGCCCTCGACGTGGCGCTCGACTGGCATGGGCAGCGCCTGCAGGTGGTGGCGACGCACCTCGGCCTCAGGCCCGGCGAGCGACGCCGTCAGGTTGGCCGTCTACTGGAATTGCTTGAATCAGGTTCCGCGGATATTTCGGTACTGCTCGGTGATCTCAATGAGTGGCTGCTGTGGGGGCGGCCGTTGCGCTGGCTGCGCCGGCACTTCACAGCGACGCCCGAGCCACGCACCTACCCGACCCGTTTCCCGCTGTTCGCGCTCGACCGGATCTGGGTTTGCCCGCGCAACGCGCTGGTGAACATCGGCATACACGACAGCCCGACAGCACGAGCCGCCTCTGACCACTTCCCGCTCAAGGCGGAGCTGGCGGTGTGACCGGCCGGCTCGCGCGCTCAGGTGCCTGGGCGCTGGCTGCGGGGACAGCAACGTCGCCACTGCCGCGCCTGCAGGACACTATCAGGCTATTTTTGCGCCTCCTGGCGCAACCTGCCAGTATCCAGCCGATAGATCTGCCGCTGTGGATCGGCCTGCTTTTGCAGGATGTCGCTGCGTTTGAAGGCCGCGAGAATGCGGCTCACGCTTTCCTGTGTGACGCCGAGAATTTCCGCCATCTCGTTGACCGTGAGCAACTCGATCCTGTCCTCGGACTCACCCTGCTCGAGTTCCGCGAGATATTCCAGCAGGCGCGCAACCCGTGACTTGATCCCCCCGGTCGAGAAATCCGCGATCCACCTGTCCGCCTGGGCCAGGTCTCCATGCCATTGACACAACAGTTGACCCAGCACGCTCGGATTGTCCCGGTGCATCCGGTGCAGGCTGTGAATCGAGGCATACTGAACCTCTACGTCGTCGACCGCGATCGCGGTATGCTCGTACGCCTGTCCCAGCAATCCTTCGAGCCCGATCCAGTGGCCCTTGGCATGCAGGCGCACGATTCGGGCCCGGCCATTGGGCAAATAGCTGAGCAGTTTGACCAGCCCGCCGCGAACCAGATAAACACTGTCGATCGGATCGCTTTCGCGATAGATGACATCCTGTGCCATGAAGCGTTTGCGTTTGCCCTCTTCCCATACGGCCGGGAGCCCGGATGATCCCCGGGCGCTGTCCACTGTCAGACGCGCGTCCAATCGATCCGCGTTGGCACTGCCACTGTAGCTTGTCTCGGTCTTCGCCAGGTGTCTGCTCCTTGAGGGTCGTCGATACGCAACCCTATTGCCGATCTGTGATGATGGCCGGTTCTGGGCAGCCGGCGCAGCCTGCCGACTGTGCCCCCCCGGCACCGGCGGGCGTTCAATGCAGAGAGTGCGGTTCCCCGGGTCCGGCATCGGGGTTCCGATACCGGATTGCCAGTCCTGACACGCTCGGGACGCCCCTGCTGTCTGAGACCTGGTCGGCACGGTCCGGGTTCCGGCGGTAAACCCGTCCTTCGGCTCGTGGTGCCAGATGCCCGGGCTCTTAGCATAAGCTCTCAGTCTAGCAAACAGCTTGTCGCGCGACACCGGCTCGAGGCATGGGGAATACGCCAATTGCCACATTTCACAAAGAGAAAAAGCGGCGCAATGCCGCTTCTGCGCGGGCAACACGCCGCATGGCACACGATTGGCAAGGACAAAACCATCGGCAATCGGTGGGAAAAACCCCGCCCACTGTGTCAGGCTGCCACGCCGGCCCGGCACCGGGATAGCTGAAGCACAGGCAAGTCGCCTGCGGGAAAATTCAACCGAGCCTTGATTCGGCTCAAACGCGGGCATAGACGCCACGGGTGAATCGGGTAACCTTAAGCTGAGAAAGGACCCAAACAGCCGGGAGTGAACCTATGCCGCAATCACGCACTGCACCCCAGGTCGGCGCACCCGATCCGGAAGCCAGCAACTCGCCCATTTTCGACGAGGATGACGATGACTACCTGTCACTCGACCTGGAACTGGAAGCCAGCGCCTGCTACTTCAACGGCCAGAGCTATCGCATCGGTGACTACGTCTGCAGCGGCACCGAGCTGCTGCGCTGCGAAGAAAAGGGTGTCTGGGTAAGGGAGGGCGACTGTCGCACGGACTGATGCCGGCTGAGCGGCTCGTTGGCAGGGGGCCACGTTGCGCCCCGTGCATCTGTTCAGTGTAAGGGACACCTGCTACCCTTCGCCCATGAAACTGGGGGGCGCAATCCGCATCGTGGGCCTGTTGAGCATCGGCTTCAGCCTTACGATGCTGCCGCCCGTGCTGGTATCCCTGTGGTACGGGGACCACCAGGCGCACCATTTTCTCAAGGCCTTCGGCATCGCCTTCATCTGTGGATCCAGCGTCTGGCTGCTGACCCGCCACGAAGAGGCCCCCTTGCGCCGCAAAGACGGATTCGTGGTGGTCGCGCTGTTCTGGACCGCGCTCAGTCTGCTGGGCGCCCTGCCCTTCCTGTTCGGACCCCATCTGGGCTTTGTCGATGCCCTGTTCGAGGCCGTGTCCGGATTTACCACCACCGGCGCGACAGTCATCACCAACCTCGAAGTGCTGCCCCGATCCATCCTGTACTACCGCCAGCAACTGCAGTGGCTGGGTGGCATGGGGTTGGTGGTGCTGGCGGTGGCGATTCTGCCCCTGCTGGGTATCGGCGGCATGCGCATCTACCAGGCCGAAACCCCGGGCCCGATGAAAGATGAAAAAATCGCCCCGCGCCTGACCCACAGCGCGCGCACCTTGTGGACCATCTACGTACTGTTGACCGCCAGCTGCGCCCTGGCCTACTGGCTGGCGGGCATGACGCCGTTCGACGCAATCGGCCACAGCTTCTCGACGATTTCCACGGGTGGCTTCTCGACCCACGATGCCAGTATCGGTTACTTTCACAGCGCAGCTATCGAGTCGATCGCCACGGTGTTCATGCTTGCCGGCGGCATCAATTTCAGTATTCACTTTCTTGCCTTGCGCGACAAGACACCGCTTCCCTACCTGCGGGACATCGAGGTGCGCATGTTCCTGGTGTTTGTCCTCGCTGCCGTGCTGCTGGTCGCGGCGATGCTTTGGTTGATGGGCGTCTATCCGGACCTGTCGCACTCCGTGGTGAATGCCTATTTTGAAGTGGCATCGATCATCACCAGTACCGGCTTCGGCGCCGAAGATTTCACCGCCTGGCCGCTGTTCGTGCCGGTGTTCCTGATCTTTATCAGTTTTATCGGCGGCTGCGGGGGTTCCACCGCGGGCGGCATGAAAGTCATGCGCATCCTGTTACTGATGAAGCAGGGCCTGCGGGAAGTCGATACGCTGATACACCCGCGCTCGATCAAACCGATCAAGATTGGAGGCCGGGTGCTCAGCGAACGCACCGTGGAAGCCGTATGGGGGTTTTTCGCCGTCTACATCCTGGTCTTCGTGGTGCTCACCCTGGCGATGATGGCCACCGGGCTCGACCAGATCAGCGCCTTCTCGGCAATCGCCACCTCCATCAACAACCTCGGTCCCGGGCTGGGCGAAGTGGCTTACAACTTCGCCAACGTCACAGCGGCCGGCAAACTGATATCAACGACCGCCATGCTGCTGGGACGCCTGGAAATCTTCACCATCCTGGTGCTGTTCTCGCCGTCGTTCTGGCTGGAGTGACGGCGATCCTTACCCGGCCTGCGCCTGTATAACGGCGATAAATTCCTGACCGAAGCGTGCCAGTTTCTGTTCACCCACTCCGCTGATAGCGCGCATCTCCTCGTGGGTAAGCGGCCGGCGGCTGGCGAGTTCGCGCAGCGTGCTGTCGTGGAAAATGACGTATGGCGGCACCGACTGCTCGCGGGCCAGTTCGAGACGGCGCGCGCGCAGGGCCTCGAAGAGGTCGCGGTCAGCCGCGTCCAGCTCCGCCACCGGCGCCCGATTTCCGCCCGCTTTGCGCGCGCTCTCGCGGGCCGGCAGCTCGCGCAACTGCAAGCGCATCTCACCGCGCAGCAACGGACGGGCCGCCGGCGTCAAGCGTACGGCGCCGTGGCCTTCGGTGTCGACGTCAAGGAATCCCTGCGCAATGACCTGGCGGACAACGTGCCGCCATTGACTGGCGTTGAACCGGGCACCGATGCCAAAGGTGCTGAGCCGGTCGTGGCCATTGGCGAGGATGCGCTCGTCCTGCTTGCCGACCAGTACGTCGATCACATAGTTGACACCAAAGCGCTGGCCGGTGCGATACACGCAGGAGAGAATTTTCTGCGCCGCCTCGGTCGCATCCCAGGTCGCTGGCGGTTGCAGACAGTTGTCGCAGTTGCCGCATGGCTGTTCCAGCGTCTCGCCGAAGTAGGCGAGCAGCGTCTGGCGCCGGCAACGCGTCAACTCGCATAGCCCCAGCATGGTCTCCAGCTTGTTGTGCGCAATACGCTTGAACTGTTCGTCCGCGTCGGTCTCGTTCATCATGCGGCGCAAACTGATGACATCCTGCAGGTTGTAGGCCATCCAGGCATCGGCAGGCAGGCCGTCGCGCCCCGCACGGCCGGTTTCCTGGTAATAGGCTTCGAGGCTCTTGGGCACATTGAGGTGTGCGACAAAGCGCACGTCCGGCTTGTCGATGCCCATACCGAAAGCGATGGTGGCGACAATAATCACCCCATCCTCACGCAGAAAGCGCATCTGGTTTTCGCGTCGCACCCGCTCGGGCAGCCCCGCGTGGTACGCCAGGGCCACCCGGCCCTTGCGGCACAGCCAGTCGGCCACCTGCTCCACCCGTTTGCGCGACAGGCAATAGATGATACCGGCATCCTCGCTGTGCTCTGCCTGGATAAAACGCCACAGGCGATCGCGCGGGTTGTTGCCTTCGCTGATTGTGTAGCGGATGTTGGGGCGGTCGAAACTGTGCACGAAGCGCGCCGCTTCGACGAGATCCAGCTGGGCGACGATCTCGTCACGGGTGCGCCGGTCGGCGGTTGCCGTCAGGGCAATGCGCGGAACACCCGGGAAACGTTCGTGCAATACCGTCAGCTGCTGGTACTCGCGCCTGAAATCGTGTCCCCACTGCGACACGCAGTGCGCCTCGTCGATGGCGAACAACGCCACCCGGCTGCGTTCCAGCAGCGCCTGCATGCGCGGCATCAGCAGGCGCTCGGGCGCCACATACAAAAGGTCCAGTTCAGCATCGAGCAGCGCCTGCTCGACGCTGCGCTGGGTATCCGCATCCTGGGTGGAATTGAGAAACGCGGCCCTGACGCCCAGCTGGCTCAGCGCATCCACCTGGTCCTGCATCAACGCAATCAGCGGCGAAACCACCACGCCGACGCCGTCACGCACCAGCGCAGGAACCTGGTAACACAGGGACTTGCCCCCGCCGGTGGGCATCAGGACCAGGGCATCGCGCCCTTCCACCAGGGTCTGAATAATATCGCTCTGGCGATGACGGAAATCGTCATAGCCAAACACCGAGCGGAGTATGTGACGTGCGCGTTCCATGCGGTCTCCTTCTCCCTTATTCACAATGTCATCTGTTACTGCCAGCCGATCACCTCATACCCGCGTTCGCGCAGGCAGCGCTGCACGAAGTTCTTGAACACCGGCGAGGTTTCCGCCGACTGCATGCCGCCGCGCACAACACCGGCCGCGGCACCCGCAGCGGCACCGGCCGCGGCGTTCTGCCCGGGATTACCCCGTACCAGTCCCCAGGCGCCGGCGCTGGCACCGCCGATGGCCGCGCCACCGGCCGCCTGCTTGCCCACCTCGCCGCTCTTCTTTTCGGCCACGCCGCTGGAGAGCGCCAGCTGCCGGCACTCGGCGATGTCCCGGTCGGCCCGCACCTGACCCACCGTCTGCAGGTGGCTGTTGGGATACAGCACGGGTTTCGGCGGTGCGCCGGCACACCCTGCGAGTAACGATGCACCAACGCAAAGGCCGACAAGCCGCTGTCTCACTAAGCCGACTCCGCGGCCTGGAAAAGGTGCACATCGCGCTGCGGGAACGGAATACTGATGCCCTCGCTGTCGAAGCGCTGCTTGACCGTTGCGGTCAGATCCCAGTAGACGTCCCAGTAGTCGGGGGTGAGTACCCACGGGCGACAAATGAAATTGACCGAGGAGTCCGCCAGTTCGTGCAAGCGGATGACCGGTTCGGGGGTCTTCAGCACTTTTTCGTGGGCGCTGACGACGTCCTCCAGTACCCGCCGGGCATGATCGATATCGTCCCCGTAGGCAATACCGAAAACCAGGTCGACGCGCCGGGTGTCGCTGCCGGTGACATTGGTGATCACCCCGCCCCACACCTGGTTGTTGGCCACGATCACCGACTTGTTGTCCGGCGTGACTATATTGACGGACAGCAGGTTCATCGACTGCACTTTGCCCAGCACACCGGCCACCTCGATCACATCGCCGACGTCGAAAGGCCGGAACGCCAGTATCAGAATGCCGCTGGCAAAGTTGCCCAGCGAATTCTGCAAGGCAAATGCGATGACAAAACCGGCCGCACCGATGACGGCGAGCAATGGCCCGATATTCACCTCCATCGCCGCCAGTCCCACAATGAGACCGATGGCGAGGATCAGCCGGCGCACGCTCGTCACCATGAAATCGCCGAGCAGCTTCGAGGTCTGCCGGGTGCGCGCCAGCAGTTTCTCCAGACCCTTGCCCGCCATGTTCGATATCAATACGAACACCAGTACCGTCACCACGAACAGAACCAGGTTCCTGGCCCAGCGCAAACCGCCTTCACTGGAGGTCAACCAGCCCGTGATGGTGGTCCACACCGCCTCGGCGTCGGAGACATCCACTTTGAGGCCGGATACGGCATTGATGTACTGGCGGTATTCCTCGACCTGTCCGGCAGCCCCGCCTTTTTCCTCAAAGGCGTCGACTACCGCCTTGGTACGATCAACCAGCGCAATCTGCTGCTCGCGCAGCTGATTCAGTTTGTTCAGCAGTGTCGTGCGCGCCGCCGCCTGCTGCTCTTCAATCTGTTCGACGCTCTTCTTGATCTTCGCCGCTTCACCTGACTTCGGCGCACCCGGCAGAACGGCAGTGGTGCCGGCGGATTTTTCCCCGGTGGTTTCCGCAGCCTCACTCAGGGCCTCGTTCGTCACCTGCTGCACTTCCTTATCCTGGCTGGATTTCTTTACGGTCTCTTTGGCCTCGCCCAGTGTCTGCCGGTATTCCTGCCTGGCCTGTTCAAGCTTCTCGACCGCCTTTTTGTCGCCGGGCACGGAGGCCGCCGCCTGCTCGGCTTTCTCCACCGTGGCGAGCGCATCTTTTACGTCGTCGGCTTTGGCGAGCTCTTCCTTCTTGTACTTGGCGGCAATCTCGGCGGTGCTGATTTCCCTGACCTTGGCTTGCAGCAGCTGCAGCCAGCCGTCCGCCTCGACCTTGAGCTGGGCACGGGTCAGCGGCTTCAGCCGCAGTTCGAGTTCGGCCACCGGTATTGCGGGGTCGGCGGTAGTCACCGCCTCTTCAGCCCGCAAAACCCCGTTAAATCCAACACTGAGTATTGCTGCCAGCAGCAGCAAACGCCAAAACGCCTGCATGTAACCTCCTGTTGTCATTTCTTTAATTTGATCTTGATTTGCCCGTCTTCGACGCGGATATTCTCGACGCCCTCGGAGAAGGACTTCCAGAAGCCCGGACCGGCCCCGAATTCAGTCACCAGGTCGACGTTCTTCAGGCCGCCGAGCCAGGCACTGGGAATGGGCACGCCCATAATGCTTACGCCCTTCAGCACGACCATCGGTTTTCCGTTCACGTAGGCCATTTCGACCCCGGCATTGAAGCGCAGCGTCTTGCCACCCAGCACCGGAAAGTCCGGTTCCATGGGCACCAGCAGCTTGGCGCTGACCAGGTCGTCGGACAGGTCGATGGCCAGTTTACGCGCCAGGTCGGTATTCTTCGCCAGCAGCGCGTTCAACTCGCGTTCATTGAACGTGACTTCGCGTTTGGCACCGGCTTCGCTGTAGCGTTCCGGTTTGAGCACACCGTGTTTGTCGAACTCGTCTGCTGAAGGCGCCGTCTTGTCAACGCTGCCGCGCTCGGGCTGATAGCCGAGCACGCGTAGCTTGCTGTCCAGCACGCGTTCCTCTTTCGCACTCAACTCAACCGGCGTGAAGTCGCGTGCGAAAACATAGGTCTTCAGGAGCCAGTAACTGCCGCCCAGCGTTAGCAGGATGGTAACGAAAACGATCAACAGGACCTTCGGCAGGCTGATCCCCTGCCGGTCTGAACGAGCGTTTTCCGGCTGAATATCTGAACTCATGGCTGACTCCCGCTCAGTCTTCGTCGACGTCGTCGACGTCGAGCTGTCCCGACATGCGCCGGCGAATATGCGACCAGGACATGCCGGTCGCCATGATAGCCGCCAGCATGGTGAGCACAACCCAGGTGAATATGGTGGGATTATCCAGCGACAGCCAGCCGTACCCGATCATCACCCAGGTCAGGGCAGCGAAAAAAGCCACAGCGAGGAACGTGCCGACCGGCCCCAGTGAACGCAGCGTGGCGCGCACATAAACAACCCAGCCGATAAGCAGGACAACAGCCGCGAAGACCAGCACGGGGTCGAGCCGGTCCGCGGCGTGGATGAACCAGTGGTACCAGGAATACCCGGACGGATTGTAGGTGCAGAGCACCAGTACCAATGCCATGACAAAACGAATCAGAAAACCGACGAAGCTGAACCGTGTTACCGCCATGCTGCTGAGACCCCTGGTGTTAGCCGGTTAGCCCGGAGAGCCACCAGTTTAGTCGATCACCGCCGGGCACACACTAACCGCCTGGTTGTTTCATCGGCGCCCGTTGGCCGCCGCGGCAGGTGGGGCCGGCTGTTGCAGCCCCAGTCGACCTGCGGACAAAGCGGCACCGACATTCTGGCGGATGACCAGAAGCTGTACAATAAACTGGATCTACGCGCCGTTCAGCCCGCCCGGACACACAGGACGAGCCCTGACAGCGACGTCCTCACCGCAGGCTGCTGACAAGGGCCAGCAGGCCGACGACCGCCGCGGCAAAACCCACTACCAGCACCATACCGGCCAGTACGTCTTTGGCGCGGCCGATTGCCGGGTGGATGTCCGGGTGCAGGTGATCGATGAGCATCTCCAGGGCTGAGTTCACCAGCTCGGCGGCAACCACAAGCGCGATGCAGATGACAATCAGTGCCCACCAGATCCATGCCGGTTGAACCAGCAGAAATACGATGACAGTGACGACCGCGAGTCCCGCCTGCGTGCGGATATTGTCTTCGTTGCTCCACGCATAGCGGATCCCGGCCATGGCGTTCTTGAGCTTGCTCGTCAGGGGCTGGTTTTTCATTCGGCTGCATCTGCCTGGACCGATCGTCTGCGCGCCGCCCGCCTCAGGCGAAACCGGGCGGATGAAGTGCGACGAACAAAAAATACCACAACAGCGCGGCAATAACGAGCGCAGCGAGCGTGCCGCGGCCGGCTATGGGGCGCTGCCGGCACGCCACAAAACGCCCGGATGCGGTCATCCATTCGTTCAGACTCACACCGATAATGAGCCACAACGCACCGACCAGGTAGCCGCTCCAGACGTCGCTGAGATAGTGGACCCCGAGCGCAACGCGGCTGGCGCCCAGCAGGAAGACCAGGGTCAGCGTCGCGAACAGCCGGTTGACCGCATGTCGGTAGCACGAGGCATGGCGCACCAGCAGATAGCCGAGGTAACCATAGAAACTCAGCGCCAGCGTCGCGTGCGCGCTGGGAAACGCGTAACTTGGTTCCACCACGACGGCGTCGACGGGTCTGGGCCTCTGGAACGCCAGCTTTCCCAGCAGGGCGAAGCCCATGCCCCCGCCAAAACTCATCAACATCGGCAGCGCCATCCATGCCCGCCGGATAAGCGCCAGTCCCACCACGCCCGCGAGCAGAAAACCCGTCACGACCTGCCAGGCGCCAAGCTGCGAAACCACATAAGCCAGATAAACCAGCAGCGGGTCGCGGTACTGCGCCACCCAGTGGGCCACCTGTTTGTCGATCACGACAATGGTGTCCGCAGTCACTACATCCTCTACCGTACCGGCAAACAACGCCAGAACGTACAACAGCGCCAGGAGCAGCAACAGGGAAGGCAGACCGGAAAAGCGGTTCGATCTGAAGCGCCGGGCCAGGAACGCGCTCAGCGCAGGGTATTGCTGATTAAGCCTGCCAACAAGAGGCATGGCCACGCATGCCGACGTCAGACGCCGCCATGTGCGCCGTGCCAGCGCGCCCCAACGCCGGCCGTGGCGCAGCACCAGCCAGCGCCCGAGCAGCAGCAGGAACAGCGCTACGGCCAAAAGGCCCCATATCACGCCTTGCTGTAAAACCGGCGGGTCCGACACCGCCCCGCTATCCCTCCGACGCCGCCGGCCGCTCACCCGGCCCGGTTTCGTTGCGCAGCTCCTCTCGCAACTTCACCAGCTGATCCTGGTACGCCTCGCAGTCGCCATACTCGGCAAACTTGTAATAACGGTCATGCGCGCCCTGTACGCGCCGGGCATGTTTGATCGGACACCAGAACTGCTCCGTCCTGGCGACGACTTCCTGCGCAAAGGACATCAAGCCGTTGGCGTAACTGCAATACATACAATTGGCCTTTTCGATACCATTGAGGTAACTCAGCTGGTGGCGATCGATCACCAGGTAGTCGCGGCGCGCGACACGCGGAACGCCATAGGCGCGAAAGCAGACCTGCTGATAGATTATCAGCGCCACATCCAGCAGCGCCAGGGGCACAAACATGGCATAGATCAAAGGTGCTGTGGCGATATGCAGCGGCGGCGTATCGCCAAGATAGCGCAGCATACCCACACGGTAACGCCGGTGCAGCCGGCGCGCCTCGGCGGCGAAACGGACCTTGCGACCTTCCAGGGTGTACTGGAACTCCGCTCTGAGGGCGTCCCAGCGCGTTTCCATTTCGCCCTGCAGCCGCCGGATTTCCGCGAGCAGTTCGTTGATGTCTGTTACCATGGGAGATCCCTTTCTGGGTGGTTCGCAGATCACTCCCGTGAACGGCGGCGGCACGCAATACTGGCGTGCGGGTCGGTAAACCGGGAATATTAGCACTTGCTGACACTCGCTGGGTCTTATATTGTACCCGCCTCCCCGAGATTCCCTGGCCCCCGGTGGGCACAGGGGCAATAGCGTCTGGATGACCAGGCAACAGGAATTCCCAGCATGTCCAAATCCGCCACCCCGCCGACCTTCGCCGCCATGAACCTGGCGCCGCCACTGCTCAAAGCTGTGGAGGATGTCGGCTACGAACAGCCCTCGCCCATCCAGGCGGAGGCCATCCCGGCGCTGCTGGAGGGGCACGACCTGCTGGGCCAGGCACAGACCGGCACCGGCAAGACCGCCGCGTTCGCCCTGCCGTTGCTGTCGCGCCTCGATCTCAGCCGCCGCGAACCGCAGATCCTGGTGCTGACGCCTACGCGCGAGCTGGCCATACAGGTCGCCGAAGCGTTCCAGACCTATGCGCGCCACCTGAAGGACTTTCACGTCATGCCGATTTACGGCGGCCAGTCCTACGAAGTGCAGTTGCGCCAGTTGCGGCGCGGCGTACACGTGGTGGTGGGCACGCCCGGGCGTGTCATGGACCACATGCGCAGCGGCAAGCTGAAACTCGGCGGCCTGCAGGCGCTGGTACTGGACGAGGCCGACGAAATGCTGCGCATGGGCTTTATCGACGACGTCGAATGGGTGCTGGAACAAATCCCGGCGACACGCCAGATCGCCCTGTTCTCGGCCACCATGCCAAAAGAGATCCGCAAAGTCGCCGACCGCCACCTGCGTGATCCCAGAGTCATCAAGGTCGCCCAGAAGACCGCCACCGCCGAGACCATCCGCCAGCGCTACTGGCAGGTCAGCGGCCTGCACAAACTCGACGCGCTGACCCGTATCCTGGAAGCCGAACCCTACGATGCCATGCTGGTGTTCGTGCGCACCAAGACCTCGACAGTGGAACTGGCGGAAAAGCTCGAGGCCCGCGGCCATGCCTGCGAAGCGCTGAACGGCGATATCCCGCAGGCGCAGCGCGAGCGCATTGTCGAGCGCCTGAAACAGGGCAAAATCGATATCCTGGTCGCTACCGATGTGGTCGCGCGCGGCCTGGACGTGCAGCGCATCAGCCATGTCATCAACTACGATATTCCCACCGACGTCGAGGCCTACATCCACCGCATCGGCCGCACCGGCCGCGCGGGAAAACTCGGTGACGCCATCCTGTTCGTGTCGCCGCGCGAAAAGCGCCTGCTCTACGCCATTGAAAAAACCATCCGCCAGCCCATCGAACCGATGCAGATGCCGACGGCCAAAGACATCAATCTGCAGCGCGTGCTGCGCTTCAAGCAGCGCATCCGCGACAGCCTCGCCAACGAGCGCAACGAACTCTATTACCAGTTGTTGACCGAAGTTCAGCAGGAAGAGTCCGCCGAGCCGCTGGAGATCGCCGCCGCGCTGGCCGCCCTGCTGCAGGGCGATGAACCCCTGCTGCTCAACGAGAAGGAACACACGCCGCGGCACGACCCCGCCGCCAGACGACCACCACGCGACGAACAGCGGCCACCGCGGCGCAGCAAAACCGCAGGTTCCGACGAGGTGATACCCCTCAAGGGACACCCCGAAGTCGAGATGCAGCGTTTTCGCATCGCCGTCGGCTACCAGCACGGCGTCAAGCCCGGCAACATTGTCGGCGCCATCGCCAACGAAGCCCAGCTGGACAGCGAATACATCGGCCACATCGAAATCTTTGAAGACTACAGCACCGTCGACATGCCGGCCGGCATGCCCAAGGAAACCCTGTTCGCGCTGAGGAAAGCGCGTGTCTGTCAGCAGCGCCTGGACATCGCGCCAGCCGGCGAGACACCGGCCGACGGCAGCCGCAAGACACTGTCGTTCAAGTCCAAGGGCAAACCCGGCGCCAAAGGCAAGCCCGGCCCCAAAACCAGAACCGCGGGCAAAGACAAACCGAAGCCTGCGTCCAGGGCTAAACCCGGAACAAAACCGGCGGCGAAAAAGCATGTGAAGAAGCGGGAAAAACCTCGCGGAGCGTAAACCGGGCGCGGCGTGCGAGGTCTCGGGCGGCTACCGGGAGCAGGCGCGCTCCCCGCCATCGCGAGCACTCAGGCCCAGAGATCCCTGGCGAGGCGTACGCCCGCTTCAATCCCCCGGTACATCCCCGGCACCAGCTTGACCTCCCGGTAACCCATCTTCCGGTAAAACGCCCTGGCGCCGACGTTGCTCAACCTGGCCTCCAGGTAGATGACACCGATCCCCGCGGTCAGCGCGGTCTCTTCCATCCACCGTATCAGTGCCGTACCGACGCCGCAGCGGCGCCTGGTGCTTTCAACCGCAAACAGGGCGATGTGCGCCTCGTCCGACTGGTACTGTGCAATACCGAAACCGATGATGCGCCCGCCATCGTGGGCCACGGCAACATTGGTGTTGCGGTCATGCAGGCTTCTGAGAACCCGCGCGGGCGTCCAGCTCCAGCCAAGGCCAACCTCGATCAGCTGCCGCGACATCTCGGCGATGTGCAGGGCATCGCGCTCGCAAGCCAGGCGGATTTCGAAATTTCTGATAAACACGGGCGCGCCTCCGTCGGGTCACCTTACCATCGGCGCATTCTGCCCGCACCGATGGGCGCCAGGCTATCCTAGCAGATCGCCCGAATCCCCTGCCGTTGTGGCGCCCCTTTTTCCGTGCCAGCCTGCCTTGGCCATTGCCAACTCCGCTGCCACCGCCGACCGACAGCCACAGTCAGGCTGCGTCATGCCGAACCCCGGCGGACTACGCAACGTGCTGATCTCACTTTTGAATATCCGTGGCATTGTGAATTCTCAATGCGCCCCGTCGCGAATCTGCATAGGCTTGCGCCTGCTGAACCGATCTCCCGTCAATGCCGGCAACCACCACTCGGGTACCGGCACGGCCACTGCGACCAGCATCTGGTCGACCGGCGCCGTCGGCATCGGGGCGCTACGAAATAGCCATCCTTCTTAGCCTGCTGACCTGTCTGACTCTGCACGCTCTTGGGCGCCTCAAATCCAACACGTGAAGAAACACTCCATTTGTCCAGGCTCCGCCTGCCTGGTGTGACGTGCTCCAGTCCGTGTCGGCATGAACAGGACGCCATAGCTCGCCGCACAGCGCACCGCTTTGTCGGACACGTTGTGCGGAACCCGCGTTCTCAGTCACCGTTTCCGGGAAAGAAACGCGACCACGACAGCTCTGAACCGGCCACCAGGCCCAGTCCGTCGGACGAGGGCTTTTTACAGGGCGTGGCACCGACCGCTTTTGCCACAACGACCGACGCGGGCGAGAAGTAGACTTTGGCCTCGCAGTGGAGACGACCCTCCGATTCGTGGCGAACGAATACGGCCAATTCCTCTGCGCGGTCCGATTCCGCATACTCCGACAGGAAAAGCGCTTTGATATAGTCTAATGCCTCTCCGGCCAACATGGCGTCGCCGAGATTTCGTGTAAACCAGCTGTTCATCCAGTGCCAAACACGCAGTTATAACGAACGATCGCCGGCGCCCTGCTGCAGACGTCGGCATCTGTATGCTTCCTCGCAACGCTGATTGCTGGACTCATTTTGCTACTTCACTTCTAACACCCGACACTACCGCGCATGAACCACCACCGCTTTGGTCGACAGTCATTCGCTGTCTTATTGAAGAGTTGCTCGTTCCGCCGAGTAGCGACGAGCTTCGAGCGGCGAACCCGATGCGGTGCGCCGCCGGATTGATACGGTATCCCTGATTTACAACTACCGCCCCAGGCGACGCGCCTTATCCGCCATTATATACACGCCGATGGTCTTACCGTCGATGCCCGAGGCGTCGATCTATTTCACCCTGTGCGATATTCTGTAATCGGGAAAGACTGGGGCGACCGTGATGTTCTTCGAATTCCTGCCGGGATAAAATTGCGTGTTTATCTTCCTTTGCTTCTCTCTCTACCATGGCCTGCAATTTTCCCAACTCTTTTCCTGTTGCAGGGTTTTGACCAAAGGTGATATCAGACTTGGAGGCACTGACCAGAAATCCCCTGCATACTTTAGCTCCCCCACATTCTATATCACCATTAGTCATCCCATCTTTTCTTTGCAGGTGACAACTGAACAGCTTCTCATCTTTTTGCGCAGCCAATACAGCTTCCAGCGAATGCGATCCCAACCACCCCTTTAGGAACCATTTTGCCAAAAGGGCATTCCGCACATATTTTTTTGCACACTGTTAGATTCATATCCGCATCGCTCGTCTTTTAAGATTCGGCGTCTTAACGAAATTATCACACGACTCAATACCGCGCGAGTTTTTTTCTGAGTCTTGCGAATTCCAATACTTACCACTACGTCTTTGCCCCGGAAACCATAGCGTTAAATCTCTTGCATGCCTGCGCATGTTATCCAGTCTGGCGCCGATCGACAGGCGGCTTTCTTATCCTGACGGTGACTATTGGCACATAAACTGCGCCGGGGTGTGAAAAGGTACTGACTCCCTTGCCTGCCCACATAGCCACGCCAATAATTTCGCCGGGTGCCTGGACAGCTGAGATATTCCGCCCTTCCCTGGATCCGGAAGCTGAGCGCTTGCCGTTTACTCGAAAACTGCAAGCGTTGCGCATTTATTACACGCGCGGCTCGTTGGCGTGTTATGCCTCATCCAATGATTCGACTATTTTAAATGCTTCCCTGATTGTTGGCGCATACAGCTTGGCTACACAACACGACCCTTTTTGCGCCGCATGCGCCTTGATAAGACCTAGAATTTCGAGGAGCGCCATTGCATTACCATTGGGCTCTGGTTTTACGTACTCATTTTCTCTATTTGAAAGAGTGAATATATTGCCTGATGCATCTATGAGATAGTCGGTTTCATCATACTCAAAGCCATGCAACTCTGGGTCACAATTCCACGCAGCCTGGTCGCTGACGTATACTAATTCTGCGTCATCCGAATGCTTTATAATCGCAGGCCAATTCACCAATTTATTTTCCTTGGAACATGGCGTAACGCCACGGGGGCGCGGCGGCTTTGTGCCGCCGAATCTATCCAGGCACTCTTCATGATTGCACCCTAACGCGCAGCCAAGGGGCGCGCCGAAGCCGCGTCCTGCTCGAGCGACGTGCTATGCATTATTCGATGATTCCTTTTGCTTGTAATGCCGCGCGCACAAGCTCCTGCCGCAGAGGCAAATCCTTCTCGTTGCGGATTTTCATGTTGAGGGCAAAGAACCAGACATCCTTCGGTGTTTCCACATAGCCGACATACCAACCGACCGGCGGCCCGGCCATTCTTGCCCAGCCTGTCTTGGCCCACAACGAATACGCTGGCGTTTCTTCCGTCAGCATGATCTGTTGCAGCGTTTCATAGGCCGCTTTGCTGAAAGGAAGTCGATGCTGGACAACTTTCTTCAGAAAACTCACTTGTTCAAGCGCGCTGATCTGAAGCGAACCATTGAGCCAAAACCTGGTTGTCTCGAAAGGGCTGTGCAGCTCGCCGTAATCGCACTGTTTCAGATATGCACGATATTTCTCCGCACCAATGCGGCTGGCCAACTCATGATAACACCAGACACAGGAAACCTTGAATGCACTTGCCAGCATCTGATCACGATTCCAGTCGGGTAAGTCGTAAATATGTCCATCCCACTTGAACACATCATCCTTCCCGGCAACCGCCTTTTCCTCGACGGCAATCAACGTGTTCATTATCTTGAACGTGGACGCCGGGGAACACCGCCGGTTGGCGCGCGCATCATTATGAATGAACGTTTGGCCGCTTTTCAGCGACGAAATAACCACCGTTCCATCAACGCCCTTCTGGGCGAACAGCGTGGAAATCGCCAAGTCCTCGGCGCTAGCAAAAACCGGCAGAAAAATGGCAAATATTGAGATGAAATACTTGCCCATGTGTTTATGCATAACGTTCAGCGCCGGGGGCGCGCAGCGAAGCGGAGCGTCCCAGCCCCGCAGGGGCGAAAACTGGGCGCTGTGGTTATGTGTTGATGCTTACTCACGCCACATTGATTGGGAGAGTTAGAGGGGCACAACCTTATTAGCACACGGCCCTTTCTGGCCTTGCCCAACTTCATACTCTACTTTCTGACCATCATTAAGACTTGCATATCCACCGCCACTTTGAATTTCCGAATGATGAACAAATAGATCCTTGCCACCATCGTCTGGGGTAATAAAACCGAAACCCTTGTCTGCATTGAACCACTTTACTGTACCTGTACTCATGCCGTGTTTTCCTTTGTGTATTTAATATTCATTAACTTCAATTATTTTGCTATGTGTCGCCGGTTGTTACCGCTTTATCGTCATTCCCTAATATAGGCTGAACATCCTGCGGCTGACTATCGCCTACCCCTGCTTTTTGCAAGCGCTTCTCTTCCTTCTTTTTCTTTTTGGCGATTTCTTTCTGGCGCTTTTCAAAAGCGTAATTGGGCTTAGCCACTCGTATTCTCCTCTACATAACGCCAGGATTGGAGCCTTTAGAATACGGTATTTTCCAGCCGATTGCGCTCTTCATAGCATCGACAGTATCGAAAATCACGAGAGAGTACTGGATCGATAGCGGACGTTGACCTCAGACACATAACGATTAAGGCCAGCCGCGGGGCTCTGCCGCGTCGGGCTGAGCCGCATTGTTATATGCCTCTCACTCCTCATCGACGACTGTCTTCCTCACGGGTGGATCCTCCCATGGTGTATTTTTTATTCGTGATTCATAAAAAGCCCGGCAGTTCGCTAGAAATTCTTCGCGAACAGGCAATGTACTATGCGGATACTTTGGATCATCTTCGATGAGCTTCCATAACTCAACATCATTTATCCAACACAACGAGTGCCCAGTCTGTGCCTGGTGATGCCTAATACCATCCCTGAGAGTCTTGACCTCGCGAGCCAACCCAGACAAAACCTTGTCTTTATCCGCCAGAAGGCCCTCTATATATGCATCGCTCATCGCGGGATCAGTTGGTGTCATAGGTGCCCCCTCAATATCGTCGGCATATAACTGCTATTGTACGGCACGCGCCGTATAACACGAATTCATCGGCACGGGCGCGTTAACACCTGAAAGTCGGGGTCTCATCGGGCGTGTGCCATCTATCACGTTTCTCATGATCAACTCTTTGCCTTGCATCCGTCTGTTATTGTTGTCGTTTTCTTCGCTACTGGCAACAGCGGGAAATGAGCAGCCTGTGCGTGGACATCGGGCAAATACCGGCAGTAAGTAGCGCGTGCCGTATAGCACCCCTCTTTTCAAAACGAAACGAGCGTCATAAGCAACTGCAGTCAATAGAGTAATCGGATATTGCGGCGTTTTTCCGCACTTGAACGAGCAGACCGACAGGCGGTCGGTTTCCGGGTGTTTTCGATATATCTGTTTGTATGTACAGTATCGGCTGAAACCGTTAGTTACTGTTTTGTCGGGATCCAGCGGCGTTGGCTGAACCCGCGGGGGTTCGCAATGGCGGCGTCAGTGCTCTGCCAGCAGGGCTTTGAGTTCGGGCACGCAGGAACCGCAGTTGGTGCCGGCGCTGAGGGCGGCGCCGATTTGTTCGGCGCTGGTGAGTTGCTGGGACTGGATAGCTTCGACAATCGTGTTGACACCGACGCTGAAGCAGGCGCAGACAATACGGCCGACATCTTTCTGCCCCTTGCCGGGTTTACCGGTGAGCAGACTGGTGCGCGCGCTGTCGTCGAGCAGCTCCTGTTCAAACAGTCGAGCCAGCCAGTCGCGTGACGGCAGAATGAACACCGGACCGATGAAGATGCAACTCTCCAGTGCGCCGTCCACCAGGCGCGCGGCGCGGTAGCGGTTGGTGCCGTGGTCGAAGTATTCCATCCAGTTGACCTTGTCGGCCTCGCTGCACAGCAGCCTGCGTGCATATCTTGCCCAGTCGGCCGGCGCCTGGTCACCGGCGATTTCGTAGCGCCACAGTCCCTTGCCGCGCGCGCAGGACCAGTAGCTGGCGTGGCGCATGTCCAGCCGCCGGCGCGATAACAGGAAGCCATACCAGGCCGCCGCATACGGCTCGATGCGCACCGGCGTGTGTTTGAACTCGGGCTGCCCGGAAACCGGGTCGGTGACCGGGTTTACCAGGCCGTCGACGCTGGCGAGGCTGGAGTACTGCCCGCTCCAGTGGATAGGTATGAACAGGCTGCCCGGCTGCTGGTCGTTGCTGACCCGCACGCGCACCACGGCCTCGCCCCAGGCGCTGCTGACCTTTGCCAGTCCCTGGTCTTCGACGGCATACCGGCCGGCGTCCCGCGGGTGTACTTCCACGAAGGGTTCGAAGATGTGAGCCGACAGGCGCGGCGACTTGCCGGTGCGCGTCAGCGTGTGCCAGTGGTCGCGTACCCGACCGGTGTTCAACACCAGCGGGAAATCTCCGTCAGGGCGGTTCGCGGGTGCGCGTTCGCCGACGGCGACAAAGCGCGCCTTGCCGCCGGGGGTGAAGAATTGCCCGTCGCCAAACAGGCGTGGCGTCCCCTGCGGCTGCCTCGCTGTCACCGGCCACTGCACCGGGCGCAGGTGTTCGTACTCGTGGTCACTGAGCGAGGCCAGTGTGCTGACATCGAAATCGCGCTCGCCGTTGTTTTCAAATCCGGACAGCGCCGCGTGTTCGCGCCAGACGTCGGCACATTGCCGCCAGGCAAAGGCCGCCTCGAAACCCATGCGACGGGCAACTTCGGTGACGATCCACCAGTCCGGCC
>JAJDOI010000084.1 GCA_022340245.1 Thiogranum sp. | reverse complement strand
ATGGCGCTGACCCTGCTGGAATACGGACTGATGAACCAGGCCGGTTTCACCGTGATCAGCGGCGATATCGGTACCGGCAAGACCACGCTGATTCGCCAGTTGCTGAACAACATCGACCCGCTGATCACCGTCGGCCTGATCTCCAACACCCACCGGACCTTCGGAGACCTGATGCAGTGGATCGCCCTGGCCTTCGCCCTGCCCCACCAGGGCAAGGACAAGGTCCAGCTGTACCAGGACTTCATGGAGTTCATCATCCAGGAATACGCCCACGGGCGGCGCACGGTGCTGATTGTCGACGAGGCGCAGAACCTGCCGGCTGACACCCTCGAAGAGCTGCGCATGCTGTCCAACGTCAACGCCGACAAGGACCAGGTGCTGCAAATCATCCTGGTGGGTCAACGCGAACTGCGCGACACGCTGCGGCGGCCCGACCTTGTGCAGTTTGCCCAGCGCATCGGCGTCGACTATCACCTCGACCCCTTGAACGAGGAAGAAACCAGCGACTATATCCAGCACCGCTGCAAGATCGCCGGTGGCAAGGCGGAGCTGTTCTCCGCCCAGGCGCGCCAGGCAGTGTTCGAATACACCGGCGGTGTGCCGCGGCTGGTCAACCTGTTGTGTGATACGGCGCTGGTCTATGGCTACGCCGAACAACGCGAGCGTCTTGACGCCCGATTGATTCACGACGTTGCGAGGGACAAACAGCAGGGTGGACTATTCCCCGGCCAGGGAAACACGGCCGCTCACAGCAGCCCGAACGAATCAGCGGCAGACGCCAGCACCACGCGACAGGCTGAACCATCCGCCGACCAGGCGAGCCCGCTGGCTCACAGCCACCCGGTCGAATCAGGGGCGGGACTCAGTGACACTCCGCGGCGCGGGTCTCCCCCAGATCAGGAGGAACCGGCCCTCCACGCGAGCTCGGTGAGTCACAGCCACCCGGCTGAGTCAGGACCGGAACTCGGTGACTCACAGCGGCGCGGGTCTCTCCCGGATCACGAGAAACCAGCCCGCCACGCGAACTCGGCCACTCATAGCCACACGACTGGATCAGAACCCAGACTCAGTGACACGCCACAGAGCGAGGCTCTCCCAGGTCATGAGAAACCAGCCGTTGGCGGCCGCCCCGGCGAGCCGGCAGCAGGCGCCAAACCGCAGCAGCCGCCGATGGTTGCACCTTCGGTGGATGCAGCACCGTCCGACGAGCCACCCACGGCAACCGACCAGATCGCCGCCAGAAGGGCGGCGCCGGCAGCGATCGGTCGCCGGGAAACGCGCGCCTCAGCTCCGACCGGCAACCTGCGTGTCGCCATCGGCGCCGAATCCGAGTTACTGCGCATCTACCTGTCCAAGCTGCTGAGCAAATTCGGCATCCAGGTGGTAGCGGCACTGCCCCTCGACGCGGCGAGCCTGGGCGCCCTGAACGAAAACAGTGTCGACGTGCTACTGGTGGAGCTCGACGACCACCTGGACCATCTCGACGACGCCGTCTACGAGTTGCTGGACACCTGGGAAAAACCCGTGCTGTTCAATGACAGCCTCGCTACCGAAGCCAGCCTGTCGCAACCCAACCGCCTGGAATACGGCAGCAAACTCAGCCAGAAACTTTATTCCCTGGCGCCGCAGGCGCCGCAATCGGTCGCCTGAGCGCATGCTGCTGCGCCGTCTGTCACTGGTTTTGGCGTTGGCCTGGATGACCTGGATTTTCTACCTTTCGAACCAGCCCACCCTGGATATCCCGTCATTGTTCGACAACCAGGACAAGGCGATGCATTTCGTCGCCTACGGTGTGCTGGGTATTTTTGTCCTGGGGGCAATGCCGCTGCAACTGATCGGCTACCGCAGCGCGCAGGTGTGGCTGGCGACCTCGATTGCCAGCCTGTACGGCATCAGTGATGAGTTTCACCAGTCTTTTGTTCCGGGGCGGACTCCCGATGTGGTTGACTGGCTTGCCGATACCTCGGGGGCACTGTTGGCGGTGTTACTGATCGCCCACTTCAGCCGTAGTTTCAACAAAGCCCGTAGGTTGGGCTGAGGAACGAAGCCCAACGGTATCCCGGCATGGGCTTGTTGGGCTTCGCTGGCGCTCAGCCCAACCTACCAGATAAGCCCAACCTGCAATCCTGAAAACTACAGGTATTTCGACCAGTCCCGGCTGTCATCCCCGAACACGAAGAAAAAAGGATTCAACAGAGAATCCTTGGTGTTGTAACGGAGCGGCTGCATGTCCAGGTCAGTCAACGCGCCGCCCGCTTCCGTCACTACGCAGTGCGCGGCCGCGGTGTCCCACTCCGAGGTCAGCCCCAGGCGCGGGTAAACATCCGCGGCACCTTCGGCCACCAGGCAGATCTTCAGCGAGCTGCCCATACTGACAATTTCGTGCCCACCGAGTTTGGCCAGAAAGGCCTTCAGCGAGTCGCCCTGGTGGGAGCGGCTGCCGACGACGGCCACCGGCCCGGGGGCCAGCTTGCGTACGTGGATGGGCTGCTCGCCCTCGCCCGGCACCGCCTTGAGCGCGCCCCCACCCTTGCAGGCCGCGTAGGTCACGCCGCTGACCGGCACATGTACCACGCCGAGCACCGGCACACCGTCGTCGATCAAGGCAATATTCACGGTAAACTCCCCGTTGCGCTTGATGAATTCCTTGGTGCCGTCCAGCGGATCGATCAGCCAGTAGCGCTGCCACGTGGCGCGCTCCGCATAGGGGATCTTCGCGGACTCCTCCGACAGCACCGGGATATCAGGGGTCAGCGCTTCCAGCCCGGCGACAATGGCCGTGTGCGAGGCCATGTCGGCGGCGGTCAGCGGCGATTTGTCGTCCTTTTCCGCCACGGAAAACTCGGTGTTGTAGACTTCCAGGATCTTGTCAGCGGCCAGCTTCGCCAGCGCACGCGCGTCGTCAAGGTAATTACATGGATTCATGGGAAATATTCACTACGTTATCGTTTATAGTCACGGCACAGACGGCTGTTTCGGGTGGTCATCATACCGGCCGGCCGGTTGAATTTCGATATTATCCGGCTCCCTGGCGCAACCCATGAAAAATCCACTTCCCTGGCAGGCCATCGATACCGTGTTTCTCGACATGGACGGCACCCTGCTGGACCTGCATTTCGACAACCACTTCTGGCAGGAACATGTGCCGCTGCGTTACGCGGAAAAGCACGCCATCAGCTTGGACGACGCCAAGCAGGCGCTTTACCCGCGCTTCCGCGCCGTGGAAGGCACCATGGACTGGTACTGCGTCGACTACTGGAGCCGCGAACTGGACCTGGATATCAGCGCCCTCAAGCGCGAGCTGGAGCACCTGATCCAGGTCCATCCCCACGTGGCGGAATTTCTGGAAACCCTGCGTCGCAGTGGCAGGCGCATCGCCCTGCTGACCAACGCGCACCACAAGGTAATCGACCTGAAAATGGCCAGCACCGGGCTGGCCGAACATTTCGATCACCTGATCTGCGCGCACGCCTTCCGGGTACCGAAGGAGGATCCGCAATTCTGGCCGCGGCTTGCGGCGGAAGATCATTTCGATCCGCAGACGACACTGTTTGTCGACGACAGCCTGCCGGTGCTGCGCGCCGCTCGCGACTACGGCATCCGCCACCTGCGCGCCGTGCGCCTGCCGGACAGCAAACTCCCGCCGAAGCAGACCGAAGATTTCATCGCCATAGAAAGCTTCAGCGAGCTGCTTGAAGGGCTGGTTTAGACATTCCGCAGGTTGGGCTGAGTTCCGTAGGTTGGGCTGAGGCACGAAGCCCAACAAGCTCACGCCAGGGGTAACGTTGGGCTTCGCTGGCGCTCAGCCCAACCTACGGGTTCTTAACCCGACAGGCCGGAGTAACCGTGACTACGCGTAGGGGCGCTGTCCCCAGCGCTTGAAGCGTTTTCGACAGTAGCCAAGCAGCTCCTCGTAACCGTGAAAATAGAGTTCGAAACCGTCCTCTGCGGGGGCATCGAATTCGCACCAGTCGTTGGAATAATCACGACAGATCTGTGGCCGGTCATCATAGATGCCGCAACCGCCGCCAGGCTGGAGATGGGTGCAGGCGTTTTCCACCAGCAGGTACCAGCGCCCCTCGTCCTTGTACAAACGGATGTCACGGTGCGAGATCTGCCACAACAGGAAATCGAAATCCTGCTTGGAGCGTGGCGTATCAATTTCCTGGCTGATATAGGTACAGCATTTTGAGTTGGTGCAGAAACCGCACTTGGTTTCCGGGGTCATCGCCTCGACGGGAATCGTTCTTTTGTGCGCCATTGCGCCTCCATCGTTGCTGTTGCCAGCGGGAAAAACACCGTCAGGATCAAACCCCACCGAATGGCGCTGACCGACACCGTGGGCTGACCACCCGCTTCGGGCGGGAGCGTAGGTTGGGCTGAGCGCCAGCGAAGCCCAACGTTTACCCGCGGGCCCGGCCTGTTGGGCTTCGTGCCTCAGCCCAACCTACGGTGACGACCTTGTCTGCATGGCGCAACCGGGAATTCAAGCGTGCGAGGTAAATTCAAAACAATCGAAAGCCGGGCCCTGCTCCACCAACGTACGGCAGCGGATAGTTATTTCACGCTCACCGACGTAGATTACCAGCACACGGTTTGGGGCGTAAACCTCAGGCGGCGCAATCAAACGGGCAACCGTACCCGGCGCGCCGCCCGATGATGGCATGAACAGTGCCGGCAGCGTGTCAGTGATTTCGGCATCCGCGTGACGCACCCGCACCGGGTTGGTCGTTGCCGCCAGCAGTTCTACACCCAGTTCCGCGCCCTGCTCGCGCGCGTCGCGCAACCAGCGCACCACCATCAACTGCAGCCGCGGCGGGGCCTGTTCGTCGCTGTCGGACACAACGCACACCAGATCCCCCACCCGCAACAGGCTTGCCGTGCTCTCGTCCCAGACCAGGCAGTAACCGCCCTCGCTGCTGTCCTTGACCCGCCACTGGACGGCGTCCCGCGGCTCGCCGCGCCGCCACGCTGTCAGCCAGTCAACAATGTCCTCCAGTCCCGTCACCAGCCCGATCCAGCGCCCGTCCCGGCGCCGCTCGCTGCGTCGCTTGTCGCGTGCCGTAACTTCCGGCAGGAGGTTCTTCAGAATAGTGGCCTCTGCGCGTTGCCGCCGGCGGTCTGCGGGCAGCGCCGCCAGGGTCCGGTGCATTTGCTGCAGTGCGCCGCGCGCATCAAGGATGTGCGGATCGTCGCCGGCAACCGGCGACTCGAGGAACACGCAATGCCGCGGCCGGCTGTCGCTTTTCAGATCAACAAAAAACAGCCCTTCCGGCACACCCTGCCAGCTGTTGCCCGGCACAAGCCGTACACTGCTCACATACTGCAGCAGCGCGCGGTAGCAACTGTCGGCGGCGCCTTCCTCGAGACTGAACGGGTCACACAGCGCCAACAGGCAGATCGCCTGGTAGATGCCCGCGAGGCTTGCCGCCGCGGAATCCTCCGCGTCGGCGACCTCGTGCAGCCCTCGGTGGCGTGCCAGCCGGTAGACCTGGTTGATTTCCAGAAATACGAAGCCGGGCTCCGGACGGTAGAAACGGTAACTGTGCAGCAGTGCGGCTGCCAGCGTCTGCATGGTCCAGCGCAGCGCACGACCGAATTTCACCGCGTCGACCCGATCCCCCTCGGCATACAGCGCCACCACCGCCAGCTTGAAGCCGTTGGCCATGGCGAGACTCAGGCGTTCCACGTCGTCCACCGTGTCCAGGCGCTGCTGCCGCGATAACGGCTGCTGGCGCAGACGCACCGGTTCCGCGGTCGCATACAGGCGCTGGAAGGTTGCATGGTGGATGGCCAGCAATGCGAGCCGCTTGTCGACATCCAGACGCTGCTCATTCAATGGCTCGAGCGCGTTCAGCATCAGGCGCAGCGACTCGCTGGCGTTCAACACCGGCAGGCCCGTCAGCCAGCGCTGCAGCTTTTTCTCGTTGAGTTCCAGGGTGGGGTCCTGGAAGTCATGCTGTTCCGGCGTAGTCAGCAGCAGCGTCATGGCATCAGAACCTGATCTGATCCGACCACTCCAGCCGGTATTTTCCGTTGTTGAACTCGGCAAAGGTAGCCAGAAACTTGTCCACGGCCTGCGGCACACCGCCCTTTTTCTGCAACTCGCCCACCAGCTGATAGTTGCCGTCGGGGTTGACCGTCACGTCACCGCTGACTGTCAGCACACCACCGTCGGCGCGCAGCTGTCCGCGGGTGACCCCGGCGTCGATCCGGGTCTGTAATTCAGCCTTGCCGAGATCGAGTTCCAGCGGCGCGAGCACCCTGGCGGGGGTCCAGGACAGCGTACCGGCAACGGCCGGCAGGCCTGAGCCGAGGCCCTCCACGTCGTCAATCGCAAACTCCAGCTGACCATCGAGCCTGACCCGCGACATACCGGACCAGTACAGTAAATCCGCCGCTGCAACGCGGCCGACCACGTCGGACACGTAGACACCGGAAACAACCCCCACACCCGCATGTGCCGTCAACGGCTGGGCCGCAAGCTTGGCGTCAACGGCGAACTCCAGCGCACCGGTGAACAGCGCCAGCGGCCGCAACCGCCAGTTGACGCTGTCGAGTTGCACGGCACCGGCACTCACGCGCACGGCCTGACCCGACCACAAGCTGCCGCTGACGCCGTACAGCTTGATACCCGCGAGGTGCGGTTGCACGTACGGCAACAGCTTGGCGGCCGGCGCGCTCAGCACAAGAAACACCAGATAGGCCGCCACACCGGCGGCAGCGAGTCGCCACCAGGATGTCATACAGCGGGTGCCAGCAGGGTCAGGCGCGCATTGACGCGTCCGCCGCCCACCGGTTCAAGGGTAACCAGGCTGGGTTCGATCCGGTAAGTCTTGCTCAGGCCGCCCAGCCAGAGAATCATCGGATCGAATGCGACGCCCTCCAGCCACACCTTTACCCCTTTGCTGCCATCCGGCTCGATGCGCTTTATGGTGCCACCGAGGCCACCGGAACGCGCCGACTGATCAACCACGGCGAGCAGGGAACGGCCGCCCAGCCCACGGGCGGCGCCGCCGCCATTGCCCCGCAGGGCATTGACCTGGGCGGCCGCCTGTTGCATCCACGCGAGGTTCTGCTTCTGGGCGTCGACGCTCTCTTTCAGCCCGCTGTATTTGCCGGCAATGGGCTCCCAGATAATCGTGTACAGAAACAGCAATACCAGCAGCAGACCGCCGACACTGACCAGCATGCGTTCCCTTTGATCGAGACCGTAAAACCAGTCTTTCATGACTCCTTCACCTCAATGCGCATACGGCTCTTGACCTTTTGATTGCTGTCCGTGGTCGCCGACTGGATTTCCGCGTTGATACGACCGCTGCTGACCAGCGCCTGCTTGAGACTGTCCAGCAGCTGCAGATTATCGGCCTGCAGTTCCAGATCCAGGCGGCCGTCGCGATAACTGGCGCCCTGCACGCTGATGCCCTGGGCGGCACGTACGACGTCGGCGGTTTCGGCGAACATGCTCATAAAATCGGTACTGCCGGCGCCGGCGCGATGGCGCAGCTGTTTCAGCTGCTGCTCCATCTGCAGGCGCGGATTGACGATGCGCCGGGCGTTGGGAAAGGTTTTCCTGTAAAGCGCTTCGATGTCGCCCGTCAGCTGCGCCTGTTGTTGCGTCAGCCGGTGGTAGTTCAGGCCCGCGCTCACGCTGGCCAGCAGCAAGCCCGCCAGCAGCAGGGCTGCCGTGGCCTTCCAGGGCCGCAACAGCCGCCCCCATTCTTCGCGCCGGCTGTAGGCTCCCTGTAACAGATCGATGACCGGGCCCTGCACCCAGCCACGCGCGAGTATATCCAGCGGCTGCAGCTGCGAGCTGTCGAGCGCGACGTCGACGCCGACCAGTTGCACTGCACTCGAGCCATAAACCCGCGCGGTCTCCGGCAACTGGTCCCCGCCGGCCAACAGCGAAACCATCATCGGCAGGTTGTCGGCATCGCAGGCAAACCCGGAAAAGTCACCGCTGCGCACCAGCACCCGCTCGCCGTCGGGCAGCACATCCCAGCCCTCTGCGTGTGGCAGGGCCAGTGTTTCCGGCACCCACTGATGGGCGCTGACACCGGCTTCGCGCAGCAGCTCCGCCCAGGCGTCCATTTGCCGGCGCTCCACCACCGCCACCGGGTAGCGGTCGCCGCCGAGTGACCGGCCCAGCGCAAAATGCAGGTCTTCGACGTCGCTCGCCAGTTCCTCTTCCAGCGCATAGGGCACCACGCGCAGCACCCGCTGGCGGTTGTGGCCCGGAACCCGCGCCTCGTGCAGGGCGACCTCCTCCCCCGGCACCAGAACGACAATGCGCCGGGCACCGCTGATCACCGCACCAGCCGGCACACCGACCTGTACCGGGGTCTTTATCTGGCCGTCGGCATCGACCAGCAACCAGTCCCGCAGGCCCTGTAGCCGCGGCGCCAGCCGGATGAGTAAGGTGTCAGCCATTCGCTCCTGGTATCCCTCTGATTCAGTTGGTCTATGCTACCACGTCAAGATGTCTTGACAGCCCCTTAGGGGCTCACCGGCACCACCGGCACAACCGGGTCAAAAAACTCGCGCTGGCGGCGCACCACCAGGAGGTCGTTGCGGCTGCGCTGAATGGTGCTCGCCAGGCGTGCCCTGCCCTGGCCGATATTGGCTTCACTGAGCATCAGGAACCAGTTGCTCGTGACGCCGATGGTGCCCGTGGCCACTGTCCTGCCGGCCAGCGCCGGCGCCTGCATAAACTTAGCGACGGATTCAAAAGGTTCTTCACCGCGCGCCTCGACCAGCGACTCGCCCTCGGCCACTGTCATACCCGGGGCCACCACGCTCAGCAGGGTGGCGTCGGCGGTATTGACGTTGAGGGCCGTGCGCTCCGGCAGAGCCGACACGTGCGGGAGCAGCTTGGCCACCACCTCGGCGTCGTAGCCTTTCACCAGGCGCAGTTCGCTGGTGTCCGCGAGCGGCCGGTTGGCGGCGCGGTAAGGCGGATCCAGCAGCAGGTAGGCATCGTCTTCGGCGCCGTCGGGGAAGCGCGCATTGATATCCGCGTCGATCCAGTCGACCAGCGGATCAGCCAGCCGCTCGTCGATGTCAAGGCGTTGCAGCAGGCGCTTGTAAAACTCGAGGGAGTCGGCATCGACGCTGCCGCCCCGGACCAGGTTATTGACATTGAAGCGGCCCTGCAGATCAATCAGACGTCCGACAATCGACCCGCCTTCGACAAACGACACCGGCGGCTGTGTCGACCAGTCTTCCGCCAGGCTGTCGATCTGGCTTTCCCTGGCATCGCGGCGCAACACCACTTTGGCCCAGTTTTCGGCGCCCAGCACGTAGGCCCAGGCCTGCTCCCCGTGCAGCAAGCTGGCGGTCCGGCGAATATCCAGCTGCTGGCGATTGGCCATCGACACCGCCGCCACGGTGGCAATCGCCACCACCAGCAATGCCGTGACCAGCGCAACGCCCCGCTGGGGCCGGCGGGCAGCGACGCTCATGGCGTTGCTCCCTGGGCGGCCGGTTGTCCCGTTGCACCAGTCTCACCGCCTTCGGTCCCGGTATTCTGTCCCGCAGGCGGCTGCGGCGTGGCAACAGCATTCTGCGGCAGCGGGAACAGCCAGCTCAGGGTGCCGACGTCATCGAGTTCCAGCTGAACCTCGACCGCCCGCGGAAATCCGATCGTCGCGCCGCCAGTGACAGCGCTTTGCGGCGGCCATTGATCCTGCCACTCATTGTCCTTGTCCAGAAACCGCATGGAGAAACGTTGCATGCCTTCAACCAGCACCTGCTCGTCGGGCCGCGTGTCCTGGGCGCGATCCAGCACCCGCCAGGTGCGCCGCAACAGGGTTTCCTGGTCCGGAATATAGGCCACCCGCTGAATGTCACTGCGCAAGAAGCCCGCGGGGTTGGCGTAACCGGCGCGACTGAACTCCACGCCGTTGAAACCGCTGCCGCCCACCAGCGCGTCGACCTGGTCGCCGAATTCGTTGCGGATCTTGCGGCTTACCATCTGCTCCAGGTCGCGCTGCATAATGCGGTAGGCTTTCTGCAGATCAGACAGTCGCTGCGACTGCGCCATGGTGTGTTCTTTCTGGTCGAGCACGCCCTTCAGGCCACCGAACGCCATCGCGCCGACCAGGGCGAAAATCGCCAACGCGATGAGCAGTTCCAGCAAGGTGAAGCCCCGAGCGTGTCGCATTACGGCTTACCGATAAAACCGCTGAGGCTGGCCAGCGGGTCCTCGTCATCCTCCGCAGATGCCGGGTAGACATCGATATCCAGGCGACGCAGGTCGTCCTCGGGTGTCTGCGTCACCTGCATCACCCAGCGCCACTCGCGCCCGCCGCCTTGCGACCCGCCCAGCGGCAGCTCGGCATCGCCCTTTTGCTGACCAATACTCGGCCATTTTCCTTCCAGTTCGACCGCTGCCAGCTGGTTGCGCGCCACCCACTCTGCAAAGGTACGGTCCCGCAGGTAGGCCTGGTTCACGGTGTAGTCACCCGTGGCACGGATTGCCGCCCCCAGTGACAACGCCAGCACCGCCAGCGCGATCAGCACTTCGAGCAGCGTAAAGCCCGCGTTAGAGGATTTCATTCCAGCTCCAGGTGCCCCAACAGGGTCGCCTTGATGTGATAACGCTGTTCACTGCTGCCGGGCGCCGAAAACGTCAGCTCAAACGGCGTCATCTCGCCGCTCGACAACAAAAAGATCTGCGGCTGATCTTCATTCTCCGCAGTCATGCCCGGCGGCGGATTGTCCTGCAGTTCCAGCTTCAGCTCGATCCCCTTGGGCAGGGTGCGCGGACGCAGCGGCCTGTCATCCGCCAGCGGCAGCCACTGGTTATTCTCCAGGATCATGAATTCATAGTCGTTGTCACCGACGCGCATGGCCAGCTGTTCGCTGCGCATCACGGCTTCCTCGCTGGCCATCTGCAGCAAAGCCAGCAGGCGTTGCGCCTCGCGCTCCATCTCCTCGGCGCGCTTGTCGCCGCCGACCGACAGCGTGAAAAAGGTCAATACAATCCCGATAATAACCAGGACCGCCATAAGCTCCAGCAAAGTGAACCCGCGCGCCAACGCAAACAGCCTGCCGGCGGCAGGCTGTCTCTGGGGCGGCCAGGATACTGCCGGCATCATCATCGCGCCGCCGATCAGCGCAGCGTCCAGTTGCCGATATCGTCGTCGCTGGGCTGGCGGTCAGGTCCGGTCGAGAAAATATCGACAGTGCCGTGCGCACCGGGATACAGGTACTGGTATGGCTGCTGCCAGGGATCCAGCGGCAGACGGTCGACGTAACCGCCGGTTTTCCAGCGCGGCGGCTCCGGCGGGATATCCGGCTTGGTGGCCAGCGCCTCGAGGCCCTGGTCGGTGGTCGGGTACTCGTAGTTGTCGAGCTTGTAAAGATTGAGGGACGCTTCCAGGGCACGGATGTCCTGGCGCGCCTTGACGATACGCGCCTCATCGGGGCGGTCCATAACCTTGGGGACCAGCACCGCAGCGAGTATGCCAAGAATAACCACCACGACCATGACCTCGATGAGCGTAAACCCATCCATGCGCTTGCTGTTTCGATTGCTCATTCCTGATGTGCCTGCAAATTTAAAAAGAAAACCAGTTCGTTGCGGAGCTACCTGGACTCCGCTTATACGGCTATTGTAACGTCTTCAACAGCAATGTCGTATATTTGGACTGGGAAAAGCCGCAAAAAATTCCGGATCCGAGCATAAATCAACGCCATGGAACCACGTCTCGACCTTATCCGCCACTACCGCTGGCTGCGCCGGTACGGTCTCAACGACTCGCACAGCGGCAATCTGTCGGTGCGTTACGGCACAGACTACTGGATCACGCCAACCGGGGCCGGCGCCGATACACTGGAAGCCGACGCGCTGGTGCGCTGCCGGCTCGACAACCCGACGCCGCAGGGCGCCTCGCTGGATGCCCCGCTACACCACCAGGTGTACCTGAAAAATCCCGATGCTGGCGCGGTCATGCACAGTCACGGACCCTATAGCGTCGCCGTCACGCTGAACGGCGAGGACTTCGTGCCGCCGGACTTCGAGGGGCAGTATTACTTCGCGCGTGTACCGGTCCTGGATATCGCCTATACGGCCTATGTCGACCAGGCCCCCGGAGCGGTGTCGGATACGCTGTGCGAATATCCCGTCGTGGTGGTTCGCGGACACGGCGTCTATGCGTGGGGAGAGGACCTCAACCTGGCATACAAGTGGACCTGCTCGTTCGAATCCTCGGCCCGGATCGCCTTCCTGGCCCGCCTCGCCGGCACTCGTCCCGATTGACCCTGTCGATCGCCGCCGCCGTAACCTGTAGGTTGGGCTGAGCGCAGCGAAGCCCAACGTTTTGGTCGCGAGGATGAAACATGACTCTGCACTTTATTGTTCATGGTGCTGGGCTTCGCTGCGCTCAGCCCAACCACGCCTCAGCCCAACCTGCGGGTTTCCGGCGCGCGGTGGGCCAGCCACCCGAATCCTGTCACATCAACTGGTCGCTGACCTTCAGCGCATACAGATGCCGCTCGGCATCGATCAGGTGCTGCCCCCAGTG
>JAJDOI010000007.1 GCA_022340245.1 Thiogranum sp. | reverse complement strand
CGAGCGCTGCATCTCGGCTGAATGCGTGTAGTCACCGGTCCCGGCATGGCCAATGACGGTTACACCCTCGAGTTCCTGGAACGCACCTGCGCCGTAGGCGTGGTCGGGATGATTGTGCGTCACGATAACATAGCGGATGGGGGAATCCGTCACACTGGCAATTGTGGCGATCAGGCGCCGTCCGAGTTTTGGTGTACCCAGCGTGTCGATAACAATGACGCCCTGCGCAGTAACGATAAATCCGGCATTGCCGTTCCAGCCCCGGTTTTTTTCATCAAGATGAGCGATATTGCCAAATAAAAAGTAGGTAGCCTTGCCTATCCGGTAATACGGCAAGGGCCGGTTGTCCGGGGCATCGGCTTCCACCACAACATCCGGGATTTCCGTGGTATCGATGGCGTTCGCCGGCAGAACCGAACCCTCAGGGACAACCTCGCGGTTCTGCGAGCCGCCGCGGGCACCGGCAGCGTGCGCGCGAGCGACCTCAGCTTCCTGCGCCGCCTCATCGGCAGCCCACGCAGCTCCGCTGCTCGCGGCAATGATCACCAGGGCTGCTGCTATGCTAATCCGCGCCATCGTGCCTCCCTGTCCTGCTGTGTGCCGGCGCGCCGGTCGAGTGTGGTTCAGAAATCCTGCGCACGCTACCAAATCGTGGGTGACGCACCAGGCGCTGTCAAGGAATCCCCGGTTTTCCCAGGTGTTTTCGCAACGCCCTGTTACACGCCATAAAGCCTTCGCCAGTTCCGCCGATTCAGGGATAACGACACCTGGGAGCGTGAACTGTGTGCATCAAAATCGGGGATGACGAACGCGAAACTGTCCGGGCCCTTATGACCATGACCCTGAATGCTGTGGTTGCAGACCTGTTCGGCTGCGATCTGAACGCAATCAGCCCGGACCTCAACCTGCGCACGGACCTCAACCTGGACGCCGCGAAACAATGCAAACTTCAACAACGGGTGCAGGAATATTTCGGAGGAGTCCGTTTCGACTTCGCGCACATCGAGACCCTGGACGATCTCTACCGGCAGGTCGTGGCGGTTGAATCGTAAGGATGGTCCAGCCAGCTACCAGTTGGATGGCAGCTTACTCACTCGGATTTGACAATTGCGCCAGCGCCTGCAAATTGGAATGGGAACGTTGGACCCGCGTGAATACGTCCCCAACAGCCGCCAGGCGACCGCCCTCCACAGATTCACCGCGATCTCGCCTGCCGGCATTTATCAGCATTTGGATGGCAATGGAAATTTCCGGAATTTTACAGTCCCTGGGTTCACGGCAGACATGTCGCCGCAGTTTATCACCATATTAGTAATTGATTTTACATATAGTTAAATGACATTTCTAACAAATTACACTAGATTTATGGGTGCGGGTCCCTGCTCCGCCGATGTCGGCTCGGCTGTTGCCAGGACGAAATCTGGAATCCGTCGGATGCGCAACTCCAACGCCTGCCTGTAACAGCAGCCGGGGCGGCTTTTCCAGCGTCGCGATAACGGTTTTCTTAATTTCCTTTGCTATATTTTAGAACACCGCATTGTCGGATCGAATTGCTGACGACGTAACCGGCACGAGGGGGAGGCCAGTATAGGCATGTTGAATGACCGTCGCAGGGCTCTGCTCACAATCAGCGCCTGTACCCCGGAAGCAGCCGCCGTCATGCGGACCAGTCAGGACCTGGCGCTGCAAGGGGACAACAGCTTCGAGGCAAGCGGAGCACCGAGCGCCCCCCGCGAAGCCTTGCGTTCCGCGTACGCGGCCGGCGATGAATTACTGTGTTTTTTCGAGAGTGCCGATTCGGGGTTTCACTCGGCGCACGCTTACCGGCAACTCGTCCATGAGCATAGCCGCATACCGATAGCCTTCCATGTCCGCATGCTGCTCGATTGCCCGGGAATCACCGACGGGACACTCGGCTATACCGTAAAACGCAAGATCGTCACGACGCGAAGGCTGGTTCGCCGGCTGCCCGCAGACCGGATTTTTGCCACCGCGGCCGGCGTGCAGCATCTCAGCGAGGAGGTGCGCAGCAACTTTCGCCCCGCGGAGCAAACCCTGTTCGGCACGTCCCCCGGGGAACAACTCTATTGTGCTGCGACGCACGAGGAGACGTGCACGCGCCTGTCAATCTCGACGCGCAACGAGGACAACACTGCGCCGGACAAGACGCTGCATTTACGCTGGCGGGACCGCAAACTGACAGTCCGGCCGGAGAGCCCGCCGATCACTTTCGGCAGAAGCGGTGAAGCGGATATTCAGCTGGAATCCGACCTGACATCACGCATTCATGCACAACTGAGCTTTCAACTGACCGATTTCATCCTCGCCGACCAGAGCACCAATGGAACTTACGTGAAAATGGACGACGCCGAAGAGGTCCCCCTGCACCACGAGCAGATTGTCCTGCGTCGCACCGGCGTGATAAGTCTTGGCGCCAGGATACAGGCCGGACGCGGCAACCTGATCTATTTCACCATCGGCTAGGCCCGGAAGAATCCGGTAGACGTATGCGTCATGCCGGCCGCGGGCGGGTATAGCCGCCTTCCCGGATTTCGAAGCGAGGCCACTTCCCGAAACCACCAGTGGTGTGACCCATGCAGCCCGCCGCGCACGCCCACCCGTGATTTCCGGTGAGCATAGCGTGTACCATCGTCGTTATCCGAATGAATAATGGAACTGCTCTATGGCTGGCACGCGCCTCAAACTGCTCGCATACGGCCTCGGCACCGTCATTGTCATCGCCGCCCTGATTGCCTGGCTTGGCCGCGCAAAGCCCGTGGAGGTTATTGTCAAGTCGGTTGACCGGGGACTGGTACAGGACACCACCGCGAATACCCGCGCCGGCACCATCAAGGCCTGCAACCGGGCGGGCATTTCACCTTCCATTGGCGGCCAGATCGCCCAACTGCCGGTGGAAGTCGGCGATCACGTCGAACCGGGGCAGCTGCTGCTGGAGCTATGGAACGCCGACCTGCTCGCGGAAGTCGCCCTGGCGCGCAGCGAAGCAAAAGCGTCCGCGGCGCTCGGCCGCCAGACCTGCGTGCTCGCGGACGTCGCCGCCCGCGATGCCGAGCGTCTGCGCACGCTGCGCAAGAAGGGCCTCGCCACCGAGGAAGACGCCGACAAGGCGGACGGTGACAAGCGTGCCCAGGCGGCCGCCTGCGAGGCGGCGCGTGCCAAGACCGAGGTCAGCCACTCGCGCCTGGACGTGGCACTGGCATCGCTGGACCGCACCCGGCTGACCGCGCCGTTCGCCGGCATCGTTGCGGAAATCAACGGTGAAGTCGGCGAATTCGTCACGCCCTCGCCGGTCGGCATCCCGACGCCGCCGGCCATCGACCTGGTGGACATCAACTGCCTGTACGCATCGGCGCCGATCGATGAAGTCGATGCGCCGGGCATCCGCGTTGACATGCCGGCAAAAATTTCTCTGGACGCTTTTCCCAAGCGGAAATTCGACGGCAAGGTACGCCGCGTCGCGCCTTACGTGCGGGAAGTTGAGAAACAGGCGCGCACCGTGGATGTAGAGGTGGACTTCGCGGATCCTGAGGACACCCGCAAGATGCTGCCCGGCTACAGCGCGGACATCGAGGTGATCCTCGGCGAGCGGAAGAATGTGGTGCGCGTGCCTACCGAAGCGATTCTGGAAGGCAACAAGGTCCTGGTGTTTACCGCTGACGGTCTGCTGGAGGAGCGCGAGATCGAAACCGGCCTGAGCAACTGGGAGTTCACCGAAGTGCTGAAAGGCCTGAAGGCCGGCGACAAAGTTGTCGTCTCGGTCGATCGGGACGGCGTCGAAAACGGTGCGCGCGCAGAGATCGAAACCACGACCGGCGGCGATGATTGACCTGCAGCAGATTCACCGCAACTTCCAGGTCGGCGACCAGGTTGTGCACGCCCTCGACGACATCGATCTGCATATCGCGGCCGGCGAATATGTTTCCATCATGGGACCTTCCGGCTCGGGCAAATCCACCCTGCTGAACCTGATCGGTCTGCTGGACCGCGCCAGCAGCGGCCGGTATCTGCTCGATGGCGAGGACGTCACGACGCTCAGCGATATCGAACAGGCCGCAACCCGCAACCACCGGATCGGTTTTGTGTTCCAGGCCTTTCACCTGGTGCCACGCCTGACAGCCGCGGAAAACGTGGAACTGCCACTGGTCCTGGCCGCCATGCCCGTGGAACAGCGCAAACCACTTGTCGCCAGGGCGCTGGAATCGCTGGGCCTCAGCGACCGCGCCCATCACAAGCCGGAGCAGCTCTCCGGGGGACAGCGCCAGCGCGTCGCCATTGCGCGCGCCACGGTGACCGAACCCGCGGTGTTGCTGGCCGATGAACCGACCGGCAACCTCGATCACAAGTCCGGCGACGATGTCATCAACATTCTCGAGTCGCTGAACAAGCGGGGCATTACCCTGATTGTGGTCACGCACGACCCGGAAATCGGTGGCCGCGCGCGGCGCCGCCTGGAGATGCGCGACGGGCAGATTGAAACCGACTCCGCCACGGAGAGCCAGGGTGCATAACCGGGACGTTGCCCGCTTTGCCCTGGTTGCGCTGCGAGGTTACCCCGGGCGCACTACGCTGATGCTGATTGCCATGGCGATCGGTGTCGCCGCGGTCGTCGTGCTCACCTCGCTCGGCGAGGGCGCACGGCGCTACGTCAGCGACGAGTTCTCGTCGCTCGGCACCAACCTGCTGATCGTTATACCCGGGCGTTCCGAAACCGCGGGTGTCAACCCCACCACCCTTATGGGGGAGACACCACGCGACCTGACGCTCGACGATGCCCTCGCCCTCACCCGCAGCTACAGCGTACGCCGCATTGCCCCGCTGAACGTGGGTTCCACCGACGTCAACTGGCACGGCAAACAACGCGAAGTCACCGTTATCGGCACCAATCACGAAATGCTGGCGATACGCCACTGGGAACTGTCGCAGGGGAAATTCCTGCCCGACTCGGACCTGGACGTGGCGACACCGGTATGTGTAATCGGCAGCAAAATACGCTCGGAACTGTTCGGCGCGAAACGCGCCATCGGCGAGTGGCTGCGCCTCGGTGATCGGCGGTTCCGCGTCATCGGCATCATGGGTTCCGCGGGACGATCCATTGGTGTCGACGTGCAGGAAACCATCATGATACCGGTTGCGTCGGCACAGCAGTTGTTCAATACGCCGTCGCTGTTCCGGATCCTGGTGGAAGCCAAGAGCCGCGCGGCCATCGAGCCGGTCAAGCGGTTCATAGTCGATACACTGCAGGAACGGCACCAGGGTGAAAAAGATGTGACCGTCATCACCCAGGACGCTGTGCTCGCCACCTTTGACCGCATCTTCTCGGCGCTCACCTATGCGGTCGGCGGTATCGCGGCTATAAGCCTGTTTGTGGCCGGTATCCTGATCATGAACGTCATGCTGGTGGCCGTATCCCAGCGCACCGCCGAAATCGGCCTGCTCAAGGCGCTGGGCGCCGCTCCGAAGCAAATCGTGGTGCTGTTCCTGAGCGAAGCCTTTCTGCTCTCGCTACTCGGCACCGTGGCTGGCCTGGTGCTGGGTGAATTCGCGAGCCTGCTGATCCGCAAGGCGTTCCCGGTACTGCCGGCCCAGGCGCCGCTCTGGGCGGTGTTGACCGCGATTCTGGTCGCCTTGCTGACCGGTCTGCTGTTCAGCCTGTTACCGGCGCGCCGCGCTGCGCGGCTCGACCCGGTGCTGGCGTTGTCGCGCAGGTAAGCCATGCTGCTGCGCGATTTTCTCAGCCTGACCGGTGGTTCCCTGATCGCACACCGCCTGCGAACCTTCCTGACCACGCTCGGCATTGCGGTCGGCATCGCCGCGGTTATGCTGCTGACCTCCATCGGTGAAGGCGTTCACCAGTTCGTGCTGTCGGAATTCACCCAGTTCGGCACCACCATCGTCGGCATTAACCCCGGTCGCACCACCACCCACGGCGCATCCACCGGCGTGTTCGGTACCGTGCGCCCACTGACCATCGAAGACACAGAGGCCCTCAAACGGCTGCCCTTCGCCCGCGCGGTGGTCCCCTTTGTGCAGGGCAACGCCGAAGTGGAAGCCGGTAACCGGCGCCGGCGCACCACGGTCTACGGTGCCGGGCCGGAGATGCCGGAAGCCTTCAGTATGCACGTGCAGTCCGGGCGTTTCCTGCCGCACGACGATCCCACTGCGCCGCGCGCCCTGGCCGTGTTGGGCAGCAAACTACGTCAGGAACTGTTCGGCGACCGCAACCCGCTGGGCCAGCGCATCCGCGTCGGCGGCAACCGCTACCGCGTGATCGGCGTGATGGAACCCAAGGGCACCGTGCTCGGTTTCGACCTCGACGACACCGTCTACATCCCGGCCGCGCGCGGGCTGGAGCTGTTCAATCGGGACTCCCTGTTCGAAATCGATCTGCTCTACAAAAAGACCGTGAAAGCCGATAGCGTCGTCGCAGGCATCAAGAAGATGCTCATCGCCCGACACGGGCGCGAAGACTTTACCGTCACCACCCAGGAACAGATGCTGGACGTGCTCGGCTCGATCCTCAACATCCTGACATTCGCCGTCGGGGCCATCGGCGGTATCTCGCTGCTGGTGGGCGCCATCGGCATCGTCACCATCATGACCATTGCAGTCAACGAGCGCACCAGTGAGATAGGTCTGATTCGAGCTCTGGGTGCGCGTCGCAGCCAGGTGCTGAGCCTGTTTCTGGGCGAGGCCATTGTGCTCGCCGCAGTCGGCGGCATCGCCGGCCTGTTATTGGGCGTCGGCATCGCCAATCTGCTGCACCTGGCCCTACCGGCGCTGCCTGTGCACACACCCTGGTTTTTCGTTGTCACGGCGGAAGCCGTGGCCGTGCTGATCGGTCTCGCTGCCGGCGTGCTGCCGGCGCAGCGCGCCGCCCGCCTTGACCCCGTGGAGGCGTTGCGCGCGGAATAGCCGACATCAGCGCCCGCTTATTCGGTGCCGGGCGGCGCGAAAACCCTCATTTCACCACCCACGTCGCCTGAACCAGCAGCGTTTCCTCATCAAACACCTTGCCGGTGAACTCGTCACCGCGATTGATTGCGCCCACACCTTCCGGTGTGCCGGTCATAACCAGGTCGCCGTTCTCCAGGGAAAAAACGCTTTTTATATCTTTCAGCAAGTCTCCCGGCGGGTTCAACATCGACCGGCAACCATCCGATTGCACCAGCCCACCGTTGATGTACAGTTCCACTCTCAGCCTGGCGACATCCCCGGCGAAGGCAACAAAATCGCTGAACACTGCCGACTTATCAAACGCCTTTGCCCGTTCCCAGGGTAATCCTTTGGACTTCAGCTCATCCTGTACCCGACGCTTTGTCAAATCGAGACCGAAGCCAACACCCGCAAACTCGCCATCGATAACCAGGAAGGTGATTTCGCCTTCATAGTGGATAAGCTCATCATCCCTGAAGACGATATCATCTGCGATCGCGGAGTTAGGCTTGATGAAGAGCACCGCCCGATCGGTGACCTCATTCTCGAGTTCCCGGACGTGCGCGGCATAGTTGCGCCCGACACAGACAATCTTGGAGGGGTAAACCTCACAGCCATCGAATCTTACACAGTTCATCTTGGTTCACAGGGCGATCGGTGACCCGCCGTTTTATGACCTGTCCGGGCGAGAGCGGCCCACAGCAGTGTAACAAAACCTCGCGCCGCGGCGGCGGAACACGCCAAAATTGAGCTTTTGGTGACAAATGTGTGGTCGCAGTTGATCCTTGCCATTTCTCGCAGTTCCCGCTTGGACAAGCCCGCAAACTAGTGCTATTACAATTATATGACCCAAGACCGGGCGACCCCAATACACTATCTGCACACAGACAATTCTCGCGGTTTCCGGTACAGTATCCGTGCTGCCACCAAGAACGCCAGACACGTCGCAGACGATCGCAGACAACGGCGGGCACCGACCGTAAGCCATGACGATTGGCCGGTGCCGCTTCGGGTTTTTTCCGGTTGTCTTGCCACCGCATTGCGTTGCCACGCTGTCGACAGCGCGGTACCGGCGCGAAAGGGGTGTCAATGACGTCTTTCGCCATTCACGGATAGGGATACTGCTGTGCCACGTTACAAAAGGCATTCATCAGATACCTCCGCAACCTTCCAGGGCCTGCCGCGAGACGGACAACCGGATCCGGTGTCAAACCGGGTTCAGGCATCACCGTCAAGATTGGAACGTTGGGCGCTGAAGCGTTTGCTTGGGTTTATCGGAAATCCACCCCTCCAGTTTGTGCTCTGGAATGGCGCACAAGTGCCGAAGGCTGGCGGGCGGCCGCTCAGGCGGGTGTACCTGCACGACCGGCAAACCCTGTGGCGGCTTGTTATCAACCCGGATCTGCACTTCGGTGACGCCTACACTCAGGGCCGATTGGATGTGGACGGCGACCTGGTCGATGTCCTCGAGACGGTATACCGCGGTATCCGGGTGGGAAACCAGGAACATCCGCTCGTCAGTGCATTGGGGAAGTGGCTCGCGCGCGCGCGCCCCAACACCCCCGCAGGTTCGCGCACCAACATTCATCATCACTACAACCTGGGCAATGATTTCTTCCGGCTCTGGCTGGACGAAGACATGGTGTACACCTGCGCCTATTTTCCATCCCCGGCGCTGACGCTTGAGCAGGCCCAGCGCGCCAAGCTGGACTATGTATGCCGCAAACTGCGACTGCAGCCTGGCGAAACCGTTATCGAAGCGGGCTGTGGCTGGGGCGCGCTGGCACGGCATATGGCCCGGCACTATGGCGTTACCGTGCGCGCTTACAATCTTTCCACGGAGCAGGTCAAGTATGCGCGTGAACGCTGCGCCGAAGAGGGTCTGGAACGGCAGGTCGAATATATCGAGGATGACTACCGGAATATCACCGGCCAGTGCGATGTATTTGTCTCGGTTGGCATGCTGGAACACGTTGGCCACGCCAACTACCCGGCCCTGGGGGGCATCATTGACCGTTGCCTTACAGCCGACGGGCGGGGATTGATCCATTCCATCGGTCGTGACCAGCCCTACCCGATGAATTCCTGGATTGAGAAACGCATCTTTCCGGGTTCATATCCACCCACGCTACGGGAAATGATGGATATTTTCGAACCGTGGGAGTTCTCGGTACAGGACGTGGAGAACCTGCGGTTGCACTACGCCAGGACGCTCGAACACTGGCTGGCGCGCTTCGATGCACACAATGACGAGGTGTGCGAACGCTTCGATGATGCCTTTGTCAGGGCCTGGCGACTGTATCTCGCGGGCTCACTCGCCGGTTTCAGCACCGGCTGGCTGCAGCTCTTCCAGATTGTATTCACGCGGTCCGGGCACAACGATATCCCCTGGACACGAAGTCACCTTTATGAGCAGAAGGCCTGACAGGACATGGACCGCTGCGACGTCCTGATCGTGGGCGGCGGGCCCGCCGGCAGCAGTTGTGCCTGGGCGCTGCGCGAGGCAGGTCTGGATGTCGTCGTCATGGACAAGGCGCAATTCCCGCGCGACAAGGTCTGCGCGGGCTGGATCACACCGGCAGTTATCGAAGAACTCGAACTCGATATCGAGGACTATCGGCAACAGCATGTGTTTCAGCCCATCACCGGCTTTTACGCTGGTCTCCTGGACGGGCCGATGCTCGAGACCGGCTACGATCACGCCGTCAGTTACGGGATACGCCGCTGCGAGTTCGACGACTACCTGGTGCGCCGTACGGGCGCGCGGCTGCGCCTGGGCGAACCGCTAGCACACCTGGCGCGAACCGCGAACGGCTGGACAGTCAACGACTCCCTGCAGACGCCTTTGGTCATAGGGGCCGGCGGTCATTTTTGTCCCGTTGCCCGATCCCTGGGCGCCGACGTCGGGCGCAGCGAACTTGCAGTAAGCGCCCAGGAAACCGAGTTTGAAATAGATCCGTCGCAACAGTCTGCATACCGGTGCAAGAGCGAGGCGCCCGAACTGTACTTCTGCAGAGATCTCGGAGGCTATGGCTGGTGCGTGCGCAAAGGCAACTTTATCAACATCGGCCTGGGCCGGGAGGGCGATCATGGGCTGGCCCAACAGGTGATGGCGTTTCAGCATTTTCTCGAGGATAAAGGACGTATACCGGCGAACCTCAACCGGCGCTACAAAGGGCACGCCTACCTGCTCTACCGGCATGCCAGGCGCAAACCGGTGGATGACGGTGTAATACTGGTCGGCGACGCCGCCGGCCTGGCCTATACCCAGAGCGGAGAAGGCATCCGCCCCGCTATAGAGTCCGGGCTTCTGGCAGCCGCCACGATACTGCAGGCGGGTGGGCGTTATAGTCGTGATGCGCTCGAGTCCTATGCCGCACGCCTGGAATCCCGCCTGGGCCCGCGCGGCGCCGGTGACTGGTCCGCCTGGCTCCCCGCGAGCGTCAGATCCCGGCTGGCGGGAATGGCGTTGGGCAGCCACTGGTTCGTCCGCCACGTGCTACTGGATCGCTGGTTCCTGCATGCACTCGACCCGCCCCTGTCGCATTCACACTGGGGAGAAAACGAACGGCTTATATCGGCCGACAAACACCAGGGACACTGAAACAGTGGACGAACACGACAAAATTGGTCCGGAGCACCACTACGTCAAGAAAGAACCCAAGTTCTGCAAGTGCCGGCTGTGTCATGAATATTTTTACGCCGGAACGCTGCACGAGGCACAGCAGGCCTGTCGGGCGCACGCCGACAGTGAGCATCCAGGTTGGGAATTGTCCGCCTGTTATTGTCCGGACTAGACGAGGAGGTTGAGCATGTCAAAGCAGGATAACTTCATCGCCAAAATGAATTCCCGGTTGGATGAATGGAATGCAGAGTTACACGAGTTGGAAGCCAGGGCCGAAAGCGCGGAAGCCTACGCCAGGGATAAATACCAGCATGCCCTCGAGGAACTTCGCGAAAAACGCGGGGCGGCCGAGGTGAAGCTCGAGGAGATCAGGCACGCCGGGGAAGAGGCCTGGGAGGATCTACGGGACGACGCCGAAAGAACCTGGACGGCGTTCAAGACAGCCCTGGACGCGCTTCGCGATTTTTCTGACCATTCCTAGCCGGCAGGCAACCGGATTCCCTGCCACTGACGCGGTCCTGGCGCTGTCGGACTCTTCAGCGCTTGCGCAGGAGTGTGAGGCCATCCGCGATGGGTACCAGGCTGATGGCGACGCGGTCATCGCCGTGCAGCTTTTTATTCAACGCGCGAATCGCCACGGTGTCCGCGTCCTGGTCTGACGTGTCTATAACCGCCCCGCCCCGCCCCACAACACATTGTCGATAGCCATCTCGAATGGACCAATTACCTCCCGGTCGCGCTTAATGTCGACCACCGTCCAGCCGCGCCGGCTTGCTTCATCAAGCCGCCCTTCGCAACCGCGCACACCGCCCGCGAACTGTCGGGACGGGCACAACAGCGAATAGAGAGCATAGCCCAATGTGGCACTGTCATCGGCGGCAGACCAATCGGCTATACCTGACCTGCCCCGCCGAGATATTGGGCCACGTCCACCGTGTCCATCTGCGCCGGGGAGAGATAGGCCCGCGCATATTCCAGGTAAACACCCGAATGCAGAAACAAATCGAACAGGTCCGGACAGATGTGTCCGTCCTCGCGCATGAAGCTCATGATGCGGATGGACTCGCTGAGTGTTTTCGCCTGCTTGTAAGGACGGTCGGACGCAGTCAGCGCCTCGAAGATATCGGCGATGGCCATGATGCGCTCGGGGAGCGACAGATCCTCGGCTTTCAAACGGCGCGGATAGCCGCTGCCGTCGAGCTTTTCGTGGTGATTTCCCGCCCAGGTCGGCACGCGGCGCAACTCCCTGGGGAACGGCAGCTGGTTCAGTAGAATTATGGTCTGAATAATGTGTTCATTGACCTTGAAGCGCTCTTCCTCGCTCAGCGTGCCGCGCGCCACGCTGAGGTTGTACAGCTCGCCATAGTTGAAGGCGTATTCGGGCACGTCCATGCGGAACCCGTGAGGGTTGTCGCCGAAGGGTTTGCCGTCATCGTCGCGCGGCACCAGGTGCTCGTCCTTGTCGGCGAGCAGCACCTCTTCGACCGGTAGCGGCGCCGCGGGCGTGCGCGCCTTGCGTTCGAACTCATCGTGGGACAGCCCGACGCGGTCGTCGAAATGACGGAGCCAGACCTGCGAAGCGATGCGTTTGAGCCGCCCGATACGCTCCGGGGCCATGAACTCGCCGCCCTCGTTGCACTCGGCCACAAACGCGTAGTCGTCCTGAAGTTCCCGCAGGCGTTCCTCGAGTCGTTCTCGCGACGCCTCGCTCGCGTCCGCCCCTGCTGCAAGCGCGCGGTAGTGGGCGATCTGGGCGTCACGCCACAGAACTTCGAAACGCATGCGTATTTCGTGCACACGGTTGTAGATGCACTCGAGCTTGGTCGCCTTGTCGACCACGTTCTCCGGTGTGGTTACCTTGCCACAGTCGTGCAACCAGCTGGCCAGATGCAGCTCGTACCACTGCTCGTCGCTCAGCGCGAAAGCCCTGAACGGCTCTTCGTCCGATTCCTGCGCAGCGCGCGCCAACAGGCGCGCCAGCTCCGGCACGCGCTGACAGTGGCCACCGGTGTAGGGCGACTTGGCGTCGATGGCGCCGGCGATCAGCCGGATAAACGCGTCCAGCAGGTCCTTCTGGGCCTTGAGCAGCCGCTGGTTGTCGAGCGTGATGGCCGCCTGTGAGGAGATCGCCGACACGTAGGACACCATATCCGGACTGAAGCCGGTAATCGCATCCGAGACCGGGTGACGCGTATTGATGAGCTCGAGCAGACCGATCAGCTCGCCCTTGCGATTGTGCAGCGGCAGGTGCAGCAGCGACCGGCACCGGTAGCCTTCGCTCTCATAGCGCTCGCGCAGGCGGGAAAAGTCGAAACGCTCGTCTGCAGCGATGTCGTCGATCGCCAGGGTCTCGCCGCACCGCACGCTGGCGGTCTCCACCTTGTCCACACTAGCTGTACCGGGGCCGGCTGTCAGTGACAGCATGGCGACGGGCACCGCATTACCACTGGTGCCACCATAATGCATGCCGGTGCACCGATTCCGGGCGACCGCCAGCTCGATGCCTGCCTTGTCCTCGTCAAACAGGAAAATACTGCCGCCGTCGGCGCGACAGACCGTGCGCGCCTCGCTCAGCAGGCGCTCCAGCAGACGGTCAAAATCCTTCTCGGCTGACAGCGCCTTGGAAATCGCCACAAAGCGTTCGATCGCCGATTTCATCACCGCCATGCTGGTCGACAGATCATCGACTTCCAGGAAGTGTGAGTGCACGCTGATGGGGCGGTCGAGCTTGAAATCGCGAATCCGTCGCGCCTCGCCGGCCAGCGTTCGCAGCGAGTGCGCAATGCGTCTGGCGATCCACCAGGCAACCGCGATGGACAGCAGCAGCAGCAACAGCGACAGCAGTACGCTGTTGTTACGCAGCGCAGTAATTCGACTGAGCAGCTCATCACGCGGAACCACAACCGCCAGGTACGCCTGGTGGCCGCTGCGCAGCGGCAACGCCGACAGGGAACCCAGCCAGTCGCGCCCCTCGACGGCAAAATCCAGGCGCCCCTGCTTCACTCCCGTATTGAATTTCCGCTGCACCATTCCGGCAACGGGATCATTGAGCGCCACGCAGGAGGCGTTTCCGGCGCCCGAGTGTCCGATCATCTTTCCCGCCGCGGTAAGCACCAGTATCGCGCTCGATGGCGTGATCCGCTCGCCAGCGATACCCGCACAAATCGTGTCCAGGCTGAGATCGGCGCCCACCACGGCGCTGGCCTCGGGTGTGCGTCGCGCGAGCGTGGTGCCCCAGACGCCGGGCAGACTGAAGCGGTAAAGGCCGGTACCTATCTGGTGAGGTGTGCCAATGGCCATGGCATACCAGGGTCGGGTGCGCGGATCATAGTCGGTGGGCGCCGGCCCGCGCTTTCCCAGTGGCGCGAGATTCCTGTCATAGAACGTCCACGCCTGCCGGAAACCGTCGCCGCGGGCCTTGATGGTCGACACAGCGAAGTAGGTTTTTGCGGGCGCACCAAGCGCCTGGCGCAACTGGGGATCGTCGCGGACGGCACGCACCTCGAAGAATTCGCCACTCGGGTAACCGACGTAAAGGCTGGACAGCGTCGGCGCGGTGCGCAGCGACTCGACGAAATACGGCAACAGCCGCATGCGCTCGCTGGACGAATCGCTGCTGACGGCGTCCAGTGTGACCGTGAGATCCACTAATGCTTCCGCCGGCGCATACAGCTTGCGGATATCGGTAGCGGTCTGACGGGTTATACGCGCGAACAGATCGTCGGCTGCTATCAGCGCCGCCGCCTTGCTCTCTTTGTAGTTGTACCAGATCAGCGCCGCGCCAGTTGCCGCGATGAGCACAGTGAATACCAATGCGATGCCGACCTGCAGCGGTACACGCGCCGCCGGGGTAGCGGACGGCCTCTCGGCAGGCTTCGGGGCGCCAGCAGAGGCATCCGGGTTATCGAAAACAGGCATCACAGGAATCCAGATCCAGGGGTACGTAGCATGTCAATATATACGAATACCCCGGGCAACGCGCCACCTGGCAGCCGGTGTGGGGAGACGCCATCGGACAGGACCACGCGATTGGCGACGATTCGCCCCTGCAATGGGCGACTCTCCGCGAAGTCTCGCAAAAGATGCTGGAAAATCGCCGCGGCGCCCGCACCAAGGATCAACGCCGACTATACTTTGGTCCAGTTATCCCGCTGCCCCCAATGTGCTAGCGTGCGCGGTCACGCTCGTAGATGCGGATACAGCGGTGCCAGCGAACTGTTAGGGCATCTTACACACCGGACGGCTGTTCCATACATTTCTGAAAAAAAAGGAGAATTACCATGCTCGCTGATAGACGAAACCTTTCCTGCCTGCTGCCCGGCATCCTCGGCGTCGCGCTGCTGGCTGCCGCCGGCGTAAACGCAGCGGAGTCGCGTAACGCGACGCCTGGCTATACCCAGGACTCGGGCAACGACGTGGTGCTTACCGGCAGCGGCGATTGCCTGCACACGGGCGAGTGGAAGCCCGCTTTGGCGACCATCGTCGGCTGCGACGGCGTGACGCTCGAACAACCCATTGAAGTGATCGCGGGTGAGCCCTCCGGACTGCTCGCGGCGGTCAGTATTCCGGCGGCGGCGATGTTCGCCTTCGACAGCGCCGAGCTCACTGCCGAGGGCAAGAAGGCGATCGATGAGTACCGCGCGCAACTGCGCCCCGATATATCCCAGGCCTATGCCGGCGTCATCATCGGTAATACCGACAGCACAGGTAACCCCGAGTACAACATGGGCCTGTCCAAGCGGCGCGCCCAGGCAGTGGCCGATTACCTGGAGAGTACCGGTGTGGACCCCCGCAAACTCCGCGTCATCGGCCGGGGCCAGAATAACCCGATTGCGTCCAACGACACGGCTGAAGGCCGCGCCCAGAACCGCCGGGTCGATGTGGTCGTGATCGCCGAGCCGCGCGCCCTGGATACCATCCGCTTTCCGAGCGTGGCGCTATTCCCGCGTCGCAGTGCGGAGATCACCGAACAGGGCCGTGCCGTTCTGGAGCAAAACCTCGCGGCGTCACGGGAACTGCTGAGCCGCGCCAACTATATCGAGGTGGTGGGTAATACCGACGACGTGGGCGACGATGCCTATAACCAGAAGCTCTCCGAAGAGCGGGCCGTGGCCGTACGCAATTTCCTGGTGAAAGCTGGCGTCGACGCCAGCAAGATCGTCACCGTCGGCATGGGTGAAAGCATGCCCGTTGCGAGCAATGCCACCGATGAAGGTCGCGCCCAGAACCGCCGGGTCGACGTACTGGTGCTTGGCCGAGTCAAATAACTCGGGTTATAGCTCCCTGCTCGTCGGGGAGCTATAACTGTTTTGGATCTGAATGGACAGGGGCCCGGCGTACCGGGCCCCTGCTTGTTTCATATTGCTCAGATCCGGACGCAACATCCGCAAGCGCCGATTGGCGCTCGTCGATCACGACCTGACAATGCAAACCCGCGAAGCATGCCTGTCGTTACAAGACAAGAGTGTCTCCGCAGTCAGCCAAACAGCCAGAAACCCCAGACGATGAACAGGATACCGCTGACGGAACCGAGGTAGTGACCGGCGGGCAACAGCTTCTCCAGCAGTACCAGCAGGGCTATGCCCACGATCCAGTAAAGGTTCATGACCCCGCCATAGAACAACAGACCCATCACCACCCAGCAACAGCCGACGCACAAAGCACCGTGCCGCAGACCCATTCGCAAGGCGCCGCGAACGCCCGGGCGCCAGTAACGGGTGACAAAATCCAGCGGACCACGGCAATGCCGGAGACAGGCGTGCTTGTAGGGTGTTAACTGGTAAACGCCGGCACTGACCAGCAGCAGACCGCCGAAAAGCCGGCTTTGGCTCGCCATCTGCGGCGACAGGACCCCCGACTGATCCAGCACCCAGTGCGCGCCGGTGGCGAGCAGGCTGAAGCCTCCCCAGGCGATAAGGTAGCCCAGTGCAAAGATGGCTGTAGACACGCGGGGTGCGCCCTGCGAGTGGCTCCTGCGCCCGACCAACCCAAACAGCAGGATCATCGGCGCGGCGCTGGGCAGCATCATCGCCACCATCATGATCCACCACATGAAGAAAACCGTCACCGCATAGCCCGCAGACCAGGGCATCGGCATGCTCATGTCCATATCGCCCATGTCCATGCCCGCGCCGGCGAACATGTATCCCCAGGCTATGATCGTCAGCAACAACAATCCGCCGCCGACAACCAGCCGGTCGCGGCGGGCAAGTTGTTCTACGACTCCGGCCCCATGCCCTGCCGCCGGCATATCCGGCGTCATTCGCATTGGCGGTCAGTTCGCCGGGCCGGCCGGGGTCATGTCCAACATGGCGATGTGGCCATGGCCGGCGCTCCAGTCGAGCGGAATCAGGCCTTCGGCGTGGGTGTGGCTGCTGACGAACTCGGCCTCGCGGTATTCGAAGCCCTCCGGCAGGACAACGCGCGCACGGTGAGTTTCGCCGGTCACCGGGTTGGCAATGGGCGATGCGTTGGCGTCAATGTAGCCGGGCACGGAAAAGTGGCCGCTCCACTTTGCCTCGTCAACCTCAAACTGGATCGGCGCCCGCACCGGCTCATGGACTTTGGTCAAGGTACTGGCGAAAACGCTGAAGACCGTTGCGCCCGGCTGGGAACTCTCTCCGGAAAGGATACTGAGCAGCGCCGCCTGCTGGTCCTCATCGGCACGCTCATCGAGAATGATCAGTACCTCGCCATTGCCGTCGTGAATCGCCCCGGGCCAGGCAAACAGTGCGGACCAGAGCAGCTTGTCCAGGCGCACATCGCCGTAGAAGCCCTCGTCGATACGCATGGCCACGCCGGCACGGCAATCTCCGTGAGTCGGCAGCGAATTGAACTGGCAGGGGCAACCCCAGCTGCAGTTACAGGTGGAAATCTCCGGCCCGCGAATGCGCCAGTCTGGATAGGTCATGACGATCACCTTGATGGGCTGTTTACCGTCCAGCAAGTATAGACGAGGCGCCGGAGTCTGCCGGGAGCGTCCCCGCGGACACACGTAGCGGCATGAATGTTCGCTGTAGGCCAACAGTCCCCCTCACCGGACTTCGGTGCCGGGCACAACCGGAACGCCGCGCGAGGCCGGATCTGCTTTGCAATCGGTAACTTAGCGATACGCACACCGCGCGTCAGCGCAATTGGCACGATCCCTGAAAGACCAGCGATGACGAAACCGTCCGGTATAACACGGGAGTCCCTCCCGCTGACTCTCGCGTACGCTACCGCGTCGACAGTACTGATCGGCAGGTAGAGCCACTGGTCGGTTGGAATGATCCCCAACCGGCGCGAGTGGCACCTTTTCTCATTACCGCACAGACCCAGGCCCGCGCTTCGGGAATCATTGCCATGAGACTGTTGCAAAACCTCCCGAGCCCGCCAGGCTTGCTGACAACTAAAATATAATCCGGTATTTAGAACAGCCCGGACGGTTGGCGCCGGCAACACAGTCTTTGCTAAAGATATGCATGCTGAACCCGATACAGTAAACGTGAACTGCGTCACGCCCGGTGTGTGACGGGGTCACGATTGAGGTTCTGTATAAGGGCAACCCCGGTCGAAAGCCCAGGGGCGCAAAGTTACCGGTCTAAGGGGCGCGAGCCCTATGACAGCGGGACTACCGGAATCCAGGTCCGACACCGTGGTTGGTGTCATAGCGTTTGGCATTCGCTCGAACGCCCACCTGTTCCTATAGACCTCCTTTGACAGTGTTAGGTTTGCGTCATGCGACCGCTTTTGGGCGGAGGCATCCTGTGCCGGCCCCTTTTTTGATCGCTGCGCGCCAGACGGACAGAGGTGTCAGGACGACTGTTTATCAATCATGAACAGGAGCGGCTGCTATGAACCACAGGCTTACCGGAGTTGTTTTCACTGACCCCGCCGAGAGTCTCGCCCTGAGCGAAACATTTGGCGACTGTCCAGGCAAACCGTTCAGTCCTGAGCGGCTGTTCGAAACCCTGTCCCGGATCTGGAACGGGCGTTCCCGGAATAATCCGGGCAGTGCGCTTGCCTGCAGGTCCTGCGAACTGGACATCGGTGCTGACGAAACATGCGTACACCAGGTGGAGTTGGTCGATATATCGACAACAGCATGTCGGGTGCGCCTCCCGGTGTCCAGCGCCCCCCCGGGCCGGGTATATGATATCGGAACGCTAACCCTGGCCCCGGACGAGGGCGGCAGCCTGAAACTGTACGGGACAATCGTCCGGGTCGAAGCTGATCACGTCTGGCACGACTATGCCTCGGTGCTGGCGACATTCAACTTTACGGCCCTCGACGAGCGCTGTCGCCAGATACTGCGCGACTTCATCGAGCGCTATGGCGAAGTTTCCGCCGGTGATCCTGCACCGGTTTAGGAAAACCGCCGCTTAACCGCCAACGTTGAGTAACAAATCCGCCCGGGAGCAGGCATGGCTTTATGGACCCTGACCGATAAGACAATTCTGATTGTCGATGATTTTGCCGAAATGCGCTCCCTGATGCGCAGCATGGTTGCCGCCTTCGGCGCCCAACATATCGAGGTCGCGGCCAATGGCGAAGACGCCGTCGCCGCCCTGGAGTCCAGGCGCTTCGATATCATCCTGTGCGATTATAACCTGGGTGACGGCAAAGACGGTCAGCAAGTACTGGAAGAGGCGCACCACCGAAACCTGCTCCCCTGCTCCACCACCTTCGTGCTGGTGACCGCGGAAAGCACCTCGCAGATGGTGATGGGCGCACTCGAACACCAGCCCGACGGCTATATTGCCAAACCCGTCACCAAGACGGTACTGCAGGTACGGCTTAAGAAACTGCTGGCGAAGAAGGACAGTCTGGGCGACATCAACAGGGCTCTTGACCTCAAGCAGTTTGACCGGGTTATCAAACTTTGCGACCGGCAACTGGAGAACCCGTGCAAGTACCGTTCGGAGTTACTCAGAATCAAAAGTGACGTGCTGATCAAAACCGGCGTTTACGACCAGGCCGGTGCCTTGTGCGAAGCGATTCTTGCGGAACGCGAATTGCCCTGGGCGATGTTCGACCTTGGCAGAATCCATTTTCACCGCCAGCAGTACCGGGAAGCGGCGGACGTTTTTTCCAGCGTCATAGAACGCAGCGATGCTTTCGTGTGCGCGTACGACTGGCTCGCGCGGGCACAGGACTTGATCGGTGACCCGGCGCTGGCCCAGAAGACCCTCATGGACGCTATCGGAAAATCCTCAAAATCCCTGCTACGCCTGCGTGCCCTGGCCAATGTCGCAGACCGAAACGATGATTTGGAGGTCACCGAACAGGCACGCCGCAAGGCAATACGCGTCGGCAAGACATCGGTGCTGCGCGAGCCCGGCGACTACACGGGTCTGGCCAAGACGCTTATCCGGAAAGACTCCGCAAAGGATGCGTTGAAAGTGATTGAGTCGGTCAAATACGCCTTTCGTGATGACCCACTGGCGCAACTGGAAGCCGCCGCGGTGGGAAGCCAGGTATATAGCGCGCTGGGTAACGACAAGGCAAGCGAGGCGATACTCGAAACGGCGATCGATCTCGCAGCAAAGCATCCCGGGCTGGTGTCGGCGAATGCCGGCATGGACCTGGTGCAGGCCTGCCTGAACCATGACCGGAAGGCCGAGGCCAACGAGTACGTCCGCAACATTGTAATGAACAATCACGACAACGCGGACGTCCTGGATACAATTACCCGGATGTATGCGGACATCGGTGCACTGCAGGAAATCAACGAACTTATAGGCAATACACAGGCCGAGATTGTTCGCATCAACAATGAGGGCGTGGAACTGCTGAAAGGCGGCAAAATCGCGGAGTCGATCGAACTGTTCTCCAAAGCCGCCGAAGGGATGCCGCGTAACCCCATCATAAACCTCAATGCGGCGCAGTCACTCATCACGATGATGAAGCAATCTCAACCGACAAAATCTGCGCTGGAAGAAACTCTTTCCTATATTCGGGCCGCGGGCAGCAACGAAGCACACAAGGAACGCCAAAGCCGACTGCTGGCCGCCTGCAGGGAGCTTTCTGTATGTCTTTAAACGCAAACCAGTTCGAGACCGATAAAGCGGGCAGCGCCGACCACCCGCCGTCGCCACAGCAGCAACATGACTTCACCAGCATTCTGGCGAATTCGGTTCACGATATGAAGAATTCGGTCAATATGCTGCTCGGCGCGCTTGATGACATCAGTGGCCGGTGCGGCGGGTCCAGCTGTCCCTCGCACGAGCTTTTGTCCCAGCTTCGCTACGAGGGAAAACGCCTCAACAGCAACCTGGTCCAGATGCTGATGCTCTATCGAGTCAACAATTCCCAATACACGCTCAACATCGAGGAAAACGATGTTTACGGGGTTCTTGAAGAGTGCTACCTGGAGAACGAGGGGATACTTTCACTCAAGGGAATTACCATCGAACTGGCCTGTCCCGACGGCTTAATGGGCTTTTTCGACCGCGAACTCGTCACCGGCATCATCAACAGCGTGATCAATAACGCCTATAAATACGCAAAAGACAAGATCCGGATCGGCGCCACCAGACAAAACGGATATCTTTCGTTGTTCGTCGAAGAAAACGGCGCCGGCTATCCCGATTTCATGTTGAGTGGCGATGCCGGCGCCGGCCCTGGCGTCAACTTCACAACCGGCAGCACGGGCCTGGGTTT
>JAJDOI010000164.1 GCA_022340245.1 Thiogranum sp. | reverse complement strand
CGGTGGCGCTGATAGCGGCGAGTGTCTGCAGGTGGCCTATGCCGTCGCGCAGTCGCCGCTGGTCAAGACGGCGTTGTTCGCCAGCGACCCCAACTGGGGTCGGATCCTCGCGGCCGTGGGCCGGGCGGGCCTCGCCGACCTGAATGTCGACGCGGTGCAGATATACCTCGGCGACGTCTGTATTGTACGCGATGGCGGTGTCGCCGACGACTATACCGAGGCCGACGGTCAGCGGGTCATGGACGACGCGGAAATCCTGATCGACATCCGGCTCGGGCGCGGCAACGCCTGCGAGCGCATCTGGACCAGTGACCTGTCGCATGACTATGTACGCATCAATGCCGAGTACCGCAGCTGAGACCGGCGTGCTGCATGTTGCCGTAGCGGCTATCGTCAATGCCCGGCAGGAGGTCCTGCTCAGCCTGCGGCCGGAGCACGTTCACCAGGGTGGTCTGTGGGAATTTCCGGGCGGCAAGCTGGAGGACGGCGAGTCGGTGTCGCAGGCGCTGGCGCGTGAAATCCACGAGGAACTGGGTGTACGCGTCAGTGCCTCGCGGCCATTGATCCGTGTCCATCACCGCTACCCCGAGCGCCAGGTCCTGCTGGACGTATGGCGTGTCACGGCATTTACCGGTAAGCCGCATGGACGTGAAGGCCAGCTGGTGGAGTGGGTGCCGGTCGAGCAACTTGCCACGCGGGCTTTTCCTGTCGCCAATCGCCCCATCGTGCAGGCCTTGCAGTTACCCTCGACCTACCTGATTACACCGGAACCGGGCAGCCGCCAGGAGGTGTTCCTGGAAAGCCTGGAGGCGGCGCTCGCCGGCGGTATCCAACTGGTCCAGTTGCGCGCCCCGGGGCTGGCCTTGCCGGATTACACTCGCCTCGCGCGGTCCGTGGTGGACCTTTGTCACCACCACCGCGCGCGGGTTCTGCTGAACGCCGACGCGGCACTCGTGCAGGAACTGCATGCCGATGGGCTGCATATTAACTCGCAGCGCCTGGCGCAGTGCAGTGCGCGCCCGCTTCCCGATGCCTTTACCGTGATCGCTTCCTGCCACAACGAACAACAGCTGCTGCAGGCGCAGCGTATCGCCGTGGATGCCGCGGTGCTTTCACCGGTGCGGCCGACGGCGAGTCATCCCGGCGCCGAAACGCTGGGCTGGTCGCGGTTCGGTCAGTGGGTAGAGCGCTGCCCGTTCCCGGTGTATGCGCTGGGCGGTATGAGTGGCGATGACATTGCCACCGCCCAGGCGCACGGCGGCCAGGGCATAGCCGCCATCCGGGCGCTGTGGCCCGCCCGGTAAGCGGCGATGCCGATGCGCTTGCTGATACTGCCGGCGCTTGTCCTGCTGTTTTGCGCGTGTGATCGCTCGCCGCCCGCCGATAGACCCCTCACCGTACTGAGTGCACTGCCCGGTTGTGACCTGCAACAGGGGTGTCGGGCCGGTGAGGGATCGTTTGCCGTCGAGCTGCGGTTTGCGGCGCCGCCGCGGGCCATGACAGCGTTTCCCATAGCACTGCGTGTGGCTGCTGGCGAGGCGGTCGAAACCGTGATGATCAGCTTCGCCATGCGGGGCATGGACATGGGTCTGAACCGCTACCGCATGGTCCGCGGGGCGAGCAACACCTGGACGGCCGATGTCACCCTGCCCATCTGCGTTTCCGGGCGCAGTGACTGGATAGCTGGCGTTGAACTGGTGACCGCCCGGCGGCGTTTCCAATGGGACGTGCCTTTTGTTCTGGAGAAATAGACCGTCAGTCCAGCAGCGTGTCGAGCAACGTTACCGGGTGCATCACTTCAAGCGCCTGTCCCCGCCCCCTGATGCCGGCGGCGAGTTGCAGCGAGCAGCCGATATTGGTTGTCAGCAGGATGCGCGCGTCGGTGGCCAGAACCCGATCGACCATTGCTGCGCCCAGGCGATCGGCGAGCTCCGGCTGTGTCAGCATATAGCTTCCGGCGGCGCCGCAGCAGCCGCCCTCGGGATTGACGATCCTCAGATCGAGACCGGGGATCCACCCGAGGACCCGCAGCAGGGCGTCCTGCCCGAGCAGGTTGCGTTGCGTACAGGGCAGGTGTAGTGCGACCTTTTCTTGCAGCGGCTTGAGGCACAAACCGCCGGCATGACGATCAGCGATGAAAGCCATAATGTCCGTGACCCGCCGCGAAAACCCGTCCGTCTGGGGATACAGCTCGGCATAGTTCAGCAGCTGCGCGCAACAGCCGCTGGCGCAGGTGACAATCGGGTCGTCATTGGCGCCGAACGCTGTGCGGTTGGCCGCGGCCAGCTGGCTGGCTTTGCGGGGCTCGCCGTTGTGTTGATGCAGGGCGCCGCAGCAACCCTGCCTGTCCGGCGTAATGACCCGGTAGCCCAGACGGCCGAGCAGCTGCCGGGTGGACTGCAGGGTCGCGCGGTCGAACAGCTCGCCGGTACAGCCCGTAAACAGGTTTATCTGTCCGAGGCGGGCGGTCGTCGCGACGTCTTGGGGCTGTGCGCCCCGCGGCACCGGCGGCGGAATCAACTCCAGCAGCCGCTTCGCGCGGTCCGGCATGCCCGGCAAGCGCATGAGTCGCCGCACGCCCAACGCGCGGACGGTACCCAGCAGGGCGGCGGTGATTCTGCGCCCGCTCCCCGATGTCAGCAGGCCCAGGCCGGCGGCGCGCACCAGCCGTTGCGCCAGCGAGCGGTGCCGACGGGGCTCCAGCCGTTCGCGCGCCCGGTCCATCAGCCCGTCATAGGGGACGTCTGAGGGGCACATGGCCTCGCAGGCATGGCAGAGCAGGCACTGGTCCAGGTGTTTAAACAGCCCCGGTGACCAGTCGCTCTCCGGCTGGTCCAGCATCTGCATCAGGCTGATGCGCCCGCGCGGTGAATCGGCCTCGTTGCCGGTCAGTTGGAACGTGGGACAGTGGGGCAGGCACAGACCGCATTTGACACAACGCCGCGTTGCGGATAGGTCGTTCATACACTACAGATACAGGAAGGCGGCGGCCCCTGACAAGCGATAATGCTATTCTTGGATCCACGCTGTCGTTTTGCTGCCGGGTCCGAGGGTAACGTCGTATGTCCTACTACCAGTACCACGTGTTCTTCTGCACCAATCTCCGTGAGGACGGGTCGGCCTGCTGCCAGCAGTACGATAGCCAGGCAATGCGCGACTATGCGAAACAGCGCAGCAAGGAACTGGGTATCGCCGGTCCGGGCAAAGTGCGCATCAACACCGCGGGCTGCCTGGACCGCTGCAACGAGGGCCCGGTCATGGTGGTTTACCCCGACGAGGTCTGGTACAGCTACGTCGACCGGGAGGATATCGATGAAATTATCGAGGAACATCTGCTGAATGGTCGGGTAGTGGAGCGTTTGAAGATCTAGCTGCGGTCCGCGCCCGGCAGTCGCACCGGGGCCGAGCCTGTTATCCATACGTCGCCGGTCGCGGCAGTATTCGCCAACAAATTGTTAAACATAATAAAAGTCAGGCGTCCATGCCCGCGTGCCCGAACCCCGAAAAAAATTCAGTGCGATGCTTGACAACAAGGGAGAATATTATAAAATACTAATCAGCTGATCGGTTAGCCCCCCAACCGTAACTAGCCGGTCAGCCTCCTCCAATCCTCCTTTGGTGGTTATTAAGCGCAACTCCTCCAGTTGCGCTTTTTTTTGTTTGTTTAAAGCGGCTTGAATAGGGCTTTGGGCTTCTGTATTATTCCCGCTCTTTTGTAGCACGACCGAATTTTCGGAGCAGAATCCAAATGAAAACCTTCAGTGCCAAAGCGCATGAGGTCCGGCGCGACTGGTTTGTCGTCGACGCCGCGGACAAAACCCTGGGACGGCTCGCCAGCGAAATCGCGCTGCGCCTGCGTGGCAAGCATAAGCCCGAATACACGCCGCACGTGGACACGGGGGACTACATCGTTGTGGTCAATGCCGACAGGATTCGTGTTACCGGCCGCAAGGCGAGCGACAAGATGTACCATCATCACACGGGTTATATCGGTAATCTGAAGTCCATCAGCTTCGAAAAGTTACAGCAGAAGGCCCCCGGGCGGGTGCTGGAACTGGCCGTGAAGGGTATGTTGCCCAAGAATCCCCTGGGCCGCGCCATGTACCGCAAGCTGAAGATTTACGCGGGTCCCGAACACCAGCACGCTGCCCAGCAGCCGAAAGCGCTGGACATATAAAGCAGAGACAGCATTATGACTGATACCTATTACGCTACCGGCCGTCGCAAAACCTCCACGGCGCGTGTGTTCATCAAGAAAGGCAGCGGCGAAATCACCGTCAACAGTCGGCCGCTCGACCAGTATTTCGGTCGCCAGACGGCGCGCATGATCGTGCGTCAGGCGCTGGAGGCCGTGAATCTTGGCGAGCAGTTCGACGTCAGCTGCACCGTCAAGGGCGGCGGCACGACGGGCCAGGCCGGTGCCATCCGTCACGGCATCACCCGCGCGGTAATCAATTATGACGGCGAACTGCGCAGCCCGCTGCGCCGCGCCGGTTTCGTCACACGCGATGCGCGCGAGGTAGAGCGCAAGAAAGTCGGTCTGCACAAGGCCCGTCGCGCGCCTCAGTTCAGCAAGCGTTAACCGCGCACTGACACTTGGCGGATCGTCTAACGGCAGGACAGAGGACTCTGACTCCTCCAATCTAGGTTCGAATCCTAGTCCGCCAGCCAACACAATCAAAACCCGCCGACAGGCGGGTTTTGATTGTGTGGCGGACTGGGATGAGAACCTCAGCTCGTAGGTTGGGCTGAGGAACGAAGCCCAACAAACCATCCACGATCACCAGTGTTGGGCTTCGCTACGCTCAGCCCAACTTACTCCGCCGACCTGGCGGTGGGCGTCGTTTAATCATTTCCCTTTGCGCGCCCCGTGGTTGCCCCATCTGCGATGGAATAACCACGGAATCTCCACGTCTCCCTATAGCCAGTCTTTGTTGTTTTTTAGTTTCAAGGCTAAAGTTTCTGGCTCACCTGTCGTCAAGAATCCGACGCCGCAATGCGGCCGCGGTTTTGTAGAGATATCCAGCCCTTGACGGGTTTTTGGCGTTATAGGTCCATGCTTTGTTGTAACAATGATACAAAAAAACCAATATGTGGTTTTTTTGGAAAAACTTGTTGCATCGTTGTCAGCAAGTGCGCTAAGCTTTCGGCTCGTAACGACTATCCTGTGCTACAACATGTTTAGCTTAAGAGTAACGAGGAGTTCTCCCATGAACAAAAAACTGATTGCTTCTGCAATGGGTCTGGCGATGGCGGGCGGTATGGGCCTGGCCAACGCAGACGTGAAACTATACGGTCAGCTCGACCTTTCTATGGATGCAACTGATTCCGACGCCCCTGGCTACCAGGACGACATCAACATGCAGTCGACCAACTCCGCCATCGGTGTCAAGGGTTCTGAAGACCTGGGCAACGGTCTGTCTGCCTTCTTCAAGATGGAATACGAGTCCGACATGGCCAACGGCGGTAACTTCGGTACGGGCCGTGACCAGTACATCGGTCTCGAGATGGAACGCTTCGGTAAGATGACCTTCGGTACCGCTTCGACCGCGTACAAGTCGCCGGGCAGCAAGATCGACGCCTTCTACCGCACCCCGCTGCAGTCGCGTGGCGTTGGCCTGCAGTCCAACCTGCACTCGGGCAAGGGTTATCAAGGCGAGGGTCGTGGCACCAACATGGCCCGCTATGACTCCCCCATGATGGCTGGTTTCGGTCTGACTGGTACCTACCAGTTTGCCCCCAACAAAAACGATCCGACCGTCGTAGACGATGATACGTTCAGCGTCGGTGGTACCTACAAGGCCGGCAACATCTATGCCGCTGCTACCTACATCGACACGCAGCAGAGCAACGATAACGCCGCAGCCCAGTTCCTTGCCAAGTACACCTGGAATGATTTCGAATTCCACGGCATTTACGAGCTGGACAAGGGCCTGATCACTGCGCAGGCGAACAACGGTATCGATGGCGGAACCGGCGGTCGTGATGGTTCAGCCCAGGATGACGGTGCCGACGTCTGGAGTGTGGGCGCCACCTACACCATCGGTAGCAACCTCATCGGTGCGGACTACGGCGGGCGCTCCAGCTCTGACGGTAAGGATGGTATTGCCAACACGGCTGACGACATTCAAAGTTACGATGTATGGCGTGTTGCTGCTTACCACAGCTTCAGCAAGCGCACCCGCGTGTATGGCGGTTATGCCGACACCAACTATGACGACAAGGGTGACGACACTGTGTTCTCCCTGGGTATTCGCCACAACTTCTAATCCGGTGTGAATCGGACGGAAGTCGGAACGGGGCCTTCGGGCCCCGTTTTTTTTCTGCTGCTGTTGGCCGGTGTGCTTCCGGCTTGTGTGCCACGGGCGACTCAGCCGCCAACGGTTGCACTCCACGAAGTACACCAATCGGGCACACATCGGATCGCCTTTGATCCGGCCGGACGGCGACTCGCCAGCGGTGGCCTGCACGGACGCATCCACGTCTGGTCGGTGGCCGACGGCACCCGCCTGCAGAGCATCGACGCACACCGCGACCGTATCACGGGACTCGCCTGGCTGGATGCCGAGCGCATTATCAGTGCAGATCATTCCGGCTGGCTGCTTGTCAGCAATGTTGCCAGTGCCAGTACGCTCACAAGCAAGCGGTTGCCTGCGGTCGACGATCTCGCCGTTTCACCGGACGACGCCTGGGTGGCGACGATTGACGCTGGCGGTATCCGTAAGCTGGCCTTGCCCGGCCTGCGGTTGATGGCGCAGCGGGCTTTGCCGAAGCGTCCCCTGGCGCTTGCCATTAATCATACAGCTGATCGCACAGCCGTGTCCGGCCGCGACCGGCGGGTCTGGTTGCTGCAGATTCTGGCCGAACTCCCGCGCCCCTCGCGCGATACGTACGCCCTGGCGTTTGCGCCCGACGGCAGAACGCTGCTGGGTGGCGGCTGGTTTAAACTGCTGGCCTGGCACCTCGACAGTGGCAGGCTTGAGGAGTACCTGAGTGAACACCTCGGCAAAATCAGCTCTGTCGCGATCAGCCCGGACGGCGCGCACTGGCTGAGTCTCGGGCGTATCACGGATTCCCCGTTCCTGATGATGGATGCAGTGACGCATCGTGTCGAACGCCGCTTTCAGTCGCATGCACTCTGCGGTCAGCAGGCGCGCTTCAGTCCCGACGGCCGTTATGCCGCCAGCTCGTCCGACGACGGCTCGGTGTATATCTACGATCTGGCTGTGCCCTATGCCCCGGTTGTTCCGCACCTGGAAGAATAAAAAGCACCGGCAATAAACAGGTATTCTGTTTACGGGACAGCGGTTGTTCGGGCTTTCGCGTAATGCCAGCGCATTTGGCGCGGATTCCGGTCAGCGGAAAACTGGTACAATGACGCCTTAGTCACTCTCAGGGCCGCACCTCGTTCCGCATGTCCCAGCGCATTCGCGAAATTCCCTATAACTACACGTCGTTTTCCGATCGCGAAATCGTCCTGCGGTTTCTCGGTGAAGAGATGTGGCAGAATCTGGAACGCCTGCGCGCCGAGCGCCGCACGGGCCGTTCGGCGCGGATGCTGTTTGAAGTGCTCGGCGACCTGTGGGTGGTGACGCGCAACCCCTATATCCAGGACGACCTGCTGGAGAATCGCAAGCGGTTCGAATCCCTCACCCATGCCTTGAACCACCGTCTCGACCAGATTGTCGCGCGCGCCAATGGCAACAGGGACGCCTTGCGCCTGGTCGACCGGGCGCGCGAGGCCGTCAGGGCTTTCGAAGCCTGGTTCCCCAATTCCCGTGAATTGCGCGCGCGAATCCGGCGGCGGCTGTCGCGGGTGACACGCGCCGATAACATCGATTTCGGGGGGCTGGCGCGTGTTTCGCACGCCACCGACGCCACTGACTGGCGCGTCGAACTGCCCTTCGTGGTGATCAGTCCCGACAGCGAGCAGCAGGTCGCCGCGGTGGTACGCGCCTGTATGGACCTGGGGCTTACGATTATTCCCCGTGGGGGCGGAACGGGTTACACCGGGGGCGCGGTACCGCTGCACGGTGACACCGCGGTGATCAATACCGAAAAGCTCGAGGGGCTTGGCGGCGTGGTCATGCAGACGCTCGAGGGTGTGGCCGAGCCGGTGCCGACCATCCGTGCCGGGGCTGGCGTCGTCACCCGGCGCGTCGCGGAGTGCGCGGAGGCCGCCGGATACGTGTTTGCGATTGACCCGACATCGCAGGATGCGTCGACGATCGGCGGCAACGTGGCCATGAATGCCGGTGGCAAGAAGGCCGTATTGTGGGGTACTGCACTGGATAACCTGGTGTCCTGGCGGATGGTGACGCCGGACGGCGGCTGGCTCGAGGTGACGCGGCTCGATCACAACTTGGGGAAGATTCACGCCCAGCCCCGGGTCCGGTTCCGCGTCCAGCGCTACGACGGCGACGGCACGACGCCGGCGGGCGATGCCGAGGTGCTGGAAATGCCGGGCCAGGCTTTGCGCAAGGAGGGCCTGGGCAAGGATGTTACCGACAAATTCCTGGGCGGGTTGCCGGGCATTCAGAAGGAGGGCTGTGACGGCCTGATTACGTCGGCGGTTTTTGTGCTGCACCGCATGCCGAGTTACACGCGCACCCTGTGTCTCGAATTTTTCGGCACCGACGTGTCCAAAGCCGTGCCGGCCATTGTCGAGTCCAAGGACTACCTCGACGGGCGCGACGATGTCGTGCTATCGGGGCTGGAGCACCTCGATGAACGTTATGTACGGGCCGTGAAATACAGCACCAAGGCGCCGCGCCGCGAGCTGCCGAAGATGGTGCTGCTGCTGGATATTGCGGGTGATAGCGAGGATGCCGTCGCCGAGGCGGCGTCCGCGGTGGTGCGACTGGCCAACCAGCGCGGTGGCGAGGGTTTTGTCGCCGTCAGCCCGGAAGCACGCCGCCAGTTCTGGATGGACCGGGCGCGCACGGCGGCGATCGCCGCCCATACCAACGCCTTCAAGATCAACGAAGACGTCGTCATTCCGCTGGATCGCCTCAATGACTATAACGAAGGCATCGAGCGGATCAATATCGAATACTCGATTCGCAACAAGCTGACGATGATCGATGCCGTCAGCGAGTATCTCAACGGCAGCCTGCCCGAGCTGCGCCAGCACGAAGACTACGAAGACAGCCAGGAAAATCGCGCTATCGTTGCCGGCAAAACCAGCGCTGCATTACAGCACCTGCAGCAGGTGGGGGAGCGCTGGCGGGCGGCGCTGGCGCATTTCGAGTCCCCGGCCGCCGACTGTGAGACGCTGCTCGACGATACCGCCCGGGCCGCCAGGCAGGCCGATGACAAGCTGATCGACCTGTTGTTGCGACGTGATTTGCGTATCTCCTATCGCGCCGAGGTCGAGCGGCCGCTGAAGGAAATATTCGGGGGGCGCGAGTTCGAGGCGGTACGCGCCCGTCTCGATGGCATTCATACCGACGTGCGTTCCGGACGTCTGTTCGCGGCCACCCACATGCACGCCGGCGACGGCAACGTGCATACCAATATCCCGGTGAATTCGAACGATTACGTCATGCTGCATGAGGCCGAACGCATCGTCGACCGGGTGATGGCGCTGGCAACAGGGCTCAACGGTGTCATCTCCGGCGAGCACGGTATCGGTCTGACCAAGATGCAGTATCTCGAGCCGGCGGCCATCGAGGCGTTTGCCGGCTACAAGCGCAGCGTTGACCCCGACGGGGTATTCAACCGCGGAAAACTGCTCGCCGGGTCGGGTCTTGCCAATGCCTACACGCCGTCGCTGCGCCTGGTGCAGCAGGAGGCACTGTTGCTGGAAGCGTCCGAACTGGGCGCCCTGAACGATGACATCCGTAACTGCCTGCGCTGCGGCAAGTGCAAGCCGGTGTGCAACACGCATATTCCACGCGCCAACCTGCTGTACTCGCCGCGTAACAAAATCCTGGCCACCGGCATCGTGATAGAGGCGTTTCTCTACGAGGAACAGACCCGCCGCGGCATTTCCACGCGGCATTTCGACGAAATGAACGACGTGGCCGACCACTGTACCGTCTGCCACAAGTGCCTCAATCCCTGTCCGGTTAACATTGATTTCGGTGACGTCTCGGTGCGCATGCGCAGTATCCTTCGCGACCAGGGCAAAAAGCGTTTCAGCCCCAGCAGCTGGCTTGCCATGGCGTTCCTCAATGTCACTGATCCCGCAACCATCAAGCTGATGCGCAAGGGGATGATCGAATGGGGTTACCGGGGACAGCGGCTGGCCCACCAGTTGTGGCGGCGTTTCCCCAGCCCGGGCGGGCAGGCCTTGCCGACATCGACCACCGGGCGTATGACCGTCAGCGAGCAGGTGATCAACTTCGTGAAGAAACCCATGCCCGGTGGCCTGCCCACGCAGACCACGCGCGCCATGCTGGGAGTTGAAGACGACAAGGTCGTTCCGATTCTGCGCGATTCGGCCAGGGTCAATGATGAGTCCGATGCGGTGTTCTATTTCCCCGGGTGCGGTTCCGAGCGGTTGTTCAGCGAGGTGGGGCTCGCCACCCTGGCGATGCTCTACGAGGTCGGTGCGCAGACGGTGTTGCCGCCGGGCTACCTGTGCTGCGGCTACCCGCAGACCTCCTCCGGCAACCAGGCGAAGGGCAAGCAGATCAGCACCGATAACCGGGTGTTGTTCCACCGTGTCGCCAATACGCTGAACTACATGGATATAAAGACGGTGATCGTGTCCTGCGGTACCTGCATGGACCAGCTGCAGCAGTACCAGTTCGGCGAAATTTTCCCCGGCTGCCGGTTGCTGGATATTCACGAATACCTGCTGGAGAAAGGTGTCAGCCTCGAGGGTGTCACCGGTCGCCAGTATCTGTATCACGACCCCTGCCACACGCCGATGAAAACCTATGCGCCGCTGGAAGTGGCGGGCAAGCTGCTCGGCGGCGACGTGCGCCTGTCGGACCGCTGTTGCGGAGAGGCGGGTACGCTCGCCGTGTCGCGACCGGATATCGCCACCCAGATACGTTTCCGCAAGGAGGAGGAGTTGCGCGAGGGTATCCGCGGCTTTACCGGGCGTGATCGCGTGGAGCAGGGCGAAGTGAAGCTGGTGACCTCCTGCCCGGCCTGTCAGCAAGGGCTGTCGCGTTACGCGGAAGACACGGGGCTGGAAAGCGATTATATCGTTGTTGAGCTGGCCAACAACAAACTGGGCGAGGGCTGGCAACAGCGCTTTGTCGACGCGGTCAAGCTCGGCGGTATCGAACGTGTCCTTTTGTGACGCGCGCTGCCTAGATCACGCAACATCCCAGCTCGAACGGGATGTTTTCCGTCGACTGGCGAACATGTCCGTCTTTTGACGTCTCCAGGAAACGCACCGTGAAGCGATGTCGTCCACCGCTGATTTCAGCGTAGCAGGGGACGTTGCGGTCTACCGCCACGCGCACCAGTTGGCAGGGGTGATTGGAGTCGAGGGTCTTCTGGAAAAAACCCGTTTCCGCTGTTACCGGCTTCAGGACTGCGCTCTCACGCACCAGCTTCAGGATCGCCTGGATCGCCTGGCCGATGGCTTCAAAGCGGGTCAGCCAGCCGGCGAGGTCACGGGTACGCTGCTGGGCTGGTTGTTGCAGCCAGAAATGGAAGGCTGGCAGGTCGAAGTCACAGGTGCCGCCGGGAATCGCCGCGCGTTGCTGAATACTGCTCAGGAACTCGTTGGTTTTCAGGTCGGCCGCTATGGGGCCGCTGTATTGGTGTAATTTTTTTCCGAGCGCCTCCAGCTCCGAAAGGGTCTTCTTCAGCCGGCTATGGTCCACATCCGGGTTCGATTTCAGGCGCGCGAGCGTCGCGGTGTGGCGTTCCAGTTCTTTCAGTACCTCGGTTTTCAAATCGGTGCGGCCGAAAATACTCAGAATGTCGAGCAGGCTGGTCAAGGTGTTGCGGCTACCCCATTGGCTGTCGTCGTGCAGGTGCTGGGCGGCCTGGGAGAACAGGAATTCAAGGCGCAGAAAGGTGCGGATGCGCTCGTTCAGGGGTTGCTCGTAAATAATCGCGTCTTTCACCCGACGCATTGTCTATCAGGACGGGTGACGGCGCAAACGCTTAGAAAGGTTGCCGCGCAATCACGACAAAACATCACTCAGCAAGGTCTACAAGTGGCTATGATGCTGGCCGGCCAGCTCCAGGTAGCGTCGGTGCAGCCGCGTGATTTCACTTTCCAGCGCCTGCAACTGTTTGTCATTGACGACAGTGTCGTCGGCCACGGCCTGTCGTTGCGCGCGCGTGGCCTGGGCGGCCAGAATGGCATCGACCTCCGTGTCCGACAAGCGATCGCGCGCGCGGATGCGCTGTCGCTGGATATCTTCCGGGCAGTCGATCAACAGAATACGGTCCAAACGGTAGTCTTCGCCGGTCTCCACGAGCAGCGGGATGACAAGTACACAGTAGGGTGCGTCGGCGAGCTCAGCGAGCTGCAGGGCTCGTGCGCGGATGCGCGGGTGCAGAATGGCTTCCAGCTGCCGGCGGCAGCCCGGATCGGCGAAAATCCGCTGTCGCAGCCGGCTTCTGTCCAGCCTGCCTTCGGTGTCGAGCAGGTCGGCGCCGATGCTGGTGACGATTTCGGCCAGCGCGGTCCGGCCGGGCTCTACCAGCTCGCGGGCGATCCGGTCGGTGTCGATGACAGCGGCCCCCAGGCGGGCGAACTGGCGGGCCACTTCGCTCTTGCCGCTGCCGATGCCCCCCGTCAGGCCGACGCGCAGGGAGCACGGCATGTCAGCCGGCCAGTCCCGACCAGCGCAGGTAGGCGCTGGAAATCCGCTCACCCCAGAGCAGCGCGATCCAGCCGGCAATCGCC
>JAJDOI010000135.1 GCA_022340245.1 Thiogranum sp. | reverse complement strand
GGGATTGAGGATGGCGAATCGCGACTTGTTCTCGGAGCCGCCGCCCTTGGCGGCCACGGTGACCCCGACCTTGTCGCCGGCAACCACCGACATGTGGATCACCGCCGGCGTGTTGTCGCCGGTGTTCTGGCGTTTTCCCGCGGGATCGGCAACGATCGATGCCCGCAGTGGATTGCCCGGGTCGAGGTAGGCGCGTCGCACGCCTTCGTTGACCATGGCCTCGACATCCAGGCCACTGTCCCAGCGCACCTGCATGCCGATTTCGAGAAAAACGGTGACAATGCCGGTGTCCTGGCAGATTGGTCGGTGACCTTCGGCACACATGCGCGAATTGATCAGGATCTGGGCGATGGCGTCGCGCGCGGCGGGAGACTGTTCCCGGGTGTAGGCGTCGTGCATGGCCGTGACGAAGTCGAGCGGGTGATAATAGGAAATAAACTGCAGCGCATTGCAGATCGACTGAATGAAATCTTCCTGAGTGACTGTGCTCATGCTCGTATCCTGCGAAAAAGGGAACAAAAACCCATGCTATCAAGTCTTAACAGATAGTTTAGAGTCTGGCGCTGCCGATAACCATCCGCAAAAAGGAACAGCTGTTATGCGATTGTTGACTGTTTTCACCATTTTTCTTCTGACAACCGCGAGCGTGTTCGCGGATCCCGTCGATTACAGTCTCCCCGACCTGAAGGGCAAAATGCATTCGCTGGCTGAATACAAAGGCAAATGGGTGATCGTTAACTACTGGGCGACCTGGTGTCCGCCCTGCCAGGAAGAGATTCCCGATCTGGTGGATTTTCATGACCGCCACAAGGGTAAGGATGCGGTGGTGCTCGGCATCAACTTCGAAGACATCGGCGACGAGCAACTGCAGACCTTTGTGGATTCTTTTCTGATCAGCTACCCGGTGCTGCGCTCCTCGCCGGCAGCCACGACCCCGCTGGGGCCGATACCGGGGCTGCCCACGACGTACATCATTGACCCGGACGGCTCGCCGGTGGCGCGCCAGGTCGGTCCGGTCACCGGTAAGCAGCTGGATGACTACATCGCCGGCAAGACCGCGAAAAGGAAAGGCGGCTCAAGCTGACAGGCCCCGGGTTGCGGCGGCGCGCTCGCGGGGCCTGGCGATCTGACTAGCGGTCCTCGGGTCTGCGCCCGGTGGTGGCGGTGATCACCAGGCGCTTGCCGTCACGGATGCCTTCGAGCTTCAGCTTGACCCCCGGACCGGCCTGGGCAATGCGGCTCATGGCCGCGCGGGCGCTGTCCACGTCGCGGTCGTCCAGGCGATCAACCACATCACCGGGTTCGATGCCGGCCTGATCGGCTGGCCCGCCGCGCAGCACGCCGGCGATCAGCATGCCGTGAATGTCTTTCAGCCCGAAGCTTTCCGCGAGTTGCGGCGTGAGATCCTGCGCCTCGATACCGAGCCAGCCGCGCTCGACGTGGCCGCTTTCAATGATCTGCGTCATGACATTGGCGGCGAGATGGGCGGGGATGGCAAAGCCGATCCCCTGGGAACCGCCCGACCGGCTGTAGATGGCGGTGTTAATGCCGATCAGTTCGCCGTAGGCATTGATCAGCGCGCCACCCGAATTGCCGGGGTTTATCGCGGCATCGGTCTGCACGAAATCCTCGTAACGGTTTATCCCCAGGTGCGTCCGGCCGGTGGCGCTGATAATGCCCAGCGTTACCGTCTGTCCGACACCATAGGGGTTGCCGATGGCAAGCGCCACGTCACCGACGCGCAGATCGTTCTTCGAGTCGATGGCAATGCTTGGCAGCTTGCCCAGCTTGATTCGAAGTACCGCGAGATCGGTATCCTTGTCGACACCCACCACTTCCGCCTCGGCACTGCGCCCGTCCTGGAGTAGCACCTGAATCTCGTCGGCGCCTACGATGACATGGTTGTTGGTCAGCACATAACCCTGGGGAGAGACAATGACGCCGGAGCCCAGGCTGGTCTGCGTCTGCTTCATCGGCGCGCCGCCGACCTGGTCACCGAAAAAATAACGAAACAGCGGGTCGTCCAGCAGCGGGTGGCGCTCGCGGGTGATGACCTTGGAGGTATACACGTTGACCACCGCGGGCGCGGCGCGCTGTACCGCGTCGGCGTAAGAGGTGACCAAGGGCGGGGTGCCGGGCGCGGGCGCGGCCACATGTTGCGGCGCCTCTTGCACCTCGATGACGGGTTGGCCCGACCCGAACCATTCGGGTTTGAGCAGCAAAATTAGAAATGCCGCAACGATGCCAACCGTGGCGGCCTGCAGGAAAAATGAAACGGTATCACGTATATTCATAAGTCTGTCGTACTCTCGTCTGCGGCCGGAATTATCACCGAACGCGGCAGCGATGGCGAATTCATTAACGAGGCGTGGGGGATTTATCGTGGTAGCGCTGCAATCACTGGTCGATTACTGCGACCGGCTGCTGGACGTCGGGCAGTTCCGCGACTATTGCCCCAACGGCTTGCAGGTCGAGGGACGCGCCGAAGTCGCACGGGTGGTCAGCGGGGTGACCGCGAGCCAGGCGATGATCGACGCCGCCATTGAGCACGGCGCCGACCTGCTGCTGGTGCACCATGGCTATTTCTGGAAGGGCGAGGATCCGACGCTCACCGGTATCAAGCGGCGCCGGGTGCGTACCCTGCTGGCGCAGGACATCAGTCTGCTGGCCTATCACCTGCCGCTCGACGCTCATCCGGAACTGGGCAACAACGCGCGGCTCGCGGCGCGCCTGGGATGGCTCACCGAGGGCTGCTTCGGCACCGGCGACGGCCTGGAACTGGCTTGCTACGGGCGCCCGCAAAAGCCGCTGGCGGTGCAGGAAATGGCGGCGAACCTCGCAGCGGGGTTGGACCGCGCACCGCTGCTGGTGGGTAATGGTCCGGCGACCATCGAGACGCTTGGCTGGTGCACCGGCGCCGCCCAGTCCTACCTGGAAGCCGCCGCCCGCCGCGGCCTGGATGCCTTTGTCAGCGGCGAAATTTCCGAGCCGAGTGTGCACCTGGCGCGCGAATACGGAATTCACTACTTTGCCGCCGGTCACCACGCCACCGAACGCTACGGTGTGCAGGCACTCGGCGCGCACCTCGCGGCGCATTTCGGGATACAACATATTTTTGTCGACATAGATAATCCTGTTTGAAGAATCGCCCGGATTGACGGAGTTTTAGCCGCGTATTACTTGACCTAACCGGGCAGTTCCGACATGCTATGCCCGCTATCCAGTTATGGGTTTGAATATCTGAATATTCTAATATTCACCGGCGCTAGCGGTATCCGCTAACCAGGCGTCAGCCGGTGATTTTTGTTTGGAGAACGTAGATGAGTGGCGACGGTGTAGATACCAGCAAACGCCGGTTCCTGATAGCCGCAACAACGGTTGTCGGTGGTGTGGGTGCCGTGTATACCGCGGTTCCGTTCCTGGCTTCCTGGCTGCCGAGCGAGCGCGCCAAAGCGGCCGGCGCGCCGGTTGAGGCGGATTTCAGCAAGCTGGAGTTGGGGCAAATGATGCGCGTGCAGTGGCGCGGCAAGCCGGTCTGGGTGCTCAAGCGCACTGAAGAGATGCTGCAGGCCCTGCCAACGCTGGATGATCGCCTCCGTGATCCGAATTCCCTCGAGCCGCAGCAGCCGCCATACTGTCAGAACACGGATCGCTCCATCAAACCCGAAATCCTGGTGATGGTGGGCATCTGCACGCACCTCGGCTGCTCGCCAAGTTTCGTACCCGAAGCCCTGCCGCAACCCTTCGACCCGGAATGGAAGGGCGGCTTCCATTGCCCCTGTCACGGCTCCAAGTTCGATCTGGCCGGGCGCGTCTTCAAGGGTGTGCCGGCGCCGCTGAATATGGTGGTCCCCCCGTACAAGTACATCAGCGAGACGCAGGTCATGGTCGGCGTTGGTGAAGATGAAGGAGCCGCATAATGGGTATGCTAGTTAGCCTGCGCGACTGGATCGATGCGCGCTTCCCGCTGACGAAGATGTGGGAAGAGCACCTGTCCAAGTACTATGCGCCGAAAAACTTCAATTTCTGGTACTTCTTCGGTTCGCTGGCGCTGCTGGTGCTGGTGATCCAGATCATTACCGGTATCTTCCTCACCATGAACTACAAGCCGGATGCTACCCAGGCGTTCGCGTCCGTGGAATACATCATGCGCGACGTGGACTGGGGCTGGCTGATCCGCTACATGCACTCCACGGGCGCCTCGGCGTTCTTCATCGTGGTCTACCTGCACATGTTCCGCGGTTTGCTCTATGGCTCCTACAAGGGCCCGCGCGAGCTGATCTGGCTGTTCGGCATGATGATCTACCTGGCGTTGATGGCCGAGGCCTTCTTCGGTTATCTGCTGCCCTGGGGGCAGATGTCGTACTGGGGGGCGCAGGTAATCGTTTCGCTGTTTGGCGCTATCCCGGGCATCGGTGACAGCCTGTCGTTGTGGATTCGCGGTGACTACGTGATTTCCGATGTTACGCTCAACCGCTTCTTCGCCCTGCACGTGATCGCCGTGCCGCTGGTGTTGCTGGTGCTGGTGGTCATGCACATCCTCGCGCTGCACGAAGTCGGTTCCAACAACCCGGACGGTGTCGAGATCAAAAAGAACAAGGACGAAAACGGTATTCCCAAAGACGGTATCCCGTTCCACCCGTATTACACCGTCAAGGACATTGTCGGCGTGGTGGTGTTTTTGATGTTCTTCTCGTTCGTCATATTCTTCGTGCCCGAGGGCGGTGGCTTTTTCCTCGAATCGCCCAACTTCCAGCCGGCGGATCCGCTGAAGACACCGCCGCATATTGCGCCGGTCTGGTACTTCACGCCGTATTACGCCATGTTGCGGGCGATCACCTTCGATATCGGGCCGATGAGCTCGAAGTTCCTGGGGGTTATCGTGATGGGCGCGGCGGTGGTCATCCTGTTCTTCCTGCCGTGGCTGGACCGCAGCCCGGTCAAGTCCATCCGTTACCGCGGGCCGATCTACAAGATCATGCTGGGGTTGTTTGTCGCGGCGTTTGTCATGCTCGGTTATCTGGGCACCCAGGCGCCCACCGATACCAAGACCATGTTTGCCCAGCTGGGTACGGCGGTGTATTTCGCCTTTTTCCTGCTGATGCCGATCTATTCAAAGATCGATCCGACCAAGCCGGTTCCGGAACGGGTAACGGGGGGGCACTGAGATGAAGAAGCAACTACTGGCGGTTTTGTTGTTGGTTGTCCCGGTGCTTGCGCTGGCCAGCAGCGAAAATGTGCACCTCGACAAGGCCAACATCGACCCGACCAACAAGGAGTCGCTGCAGCGCGGCGCGAGAACTTTCGTCAACTACTGTATGGGATGCCACTCGGCCAAGTACGAGCGCTACAACCGCCTGGCCCGTGATCTGCATATCAGCGAAGAGCAGGTGATGCAAAACCTGATGTTCAGCGGGGAAAAAATCGGTGACCACATGGACATCGCCATGCAGCCCAGCGATGCCAAGAACTGGTTCGGCGCACCGCCGCCCGATTTGACTCTGGTTGCGCGGGTACGCGGGGTTAACTGGCTGTATACTTATCTGCGCAGCTTCTACCGGGATGATTCGCGCCCTTTCGGCGTCAACAATCAGGTGTTCCACAACGTCGGTATGCCGAACGTGTTGTGGCAACTACAGGGTATCCAGGAGCCGACCTACGAGACGGTTACCGATGAGGATGGGCACGAACACAAGGTGCTCGAAGGCATCGAGTTGAAGGACGCAGGCGAGCAGAGCCCCGCGGAATTCGACCGCACCGTACGCGACCTGGTGAACTTCCTGGCCTACATGGGAGAACCGATCAAGCAGCAGCGTATGGCCCTGGGTGTCAAAGTGTTGCTCTTCCTGTTGGTGTTCTTCGTCGTTGCCTACCTGCTGAAGAAAGAGTATTGGAAAGACGTCCACTGAGTCAGACGGACATCTGTTAAGCGGGCGATGCCAGTTGTCGGCAGAGGGTCGGCAGCTGGCATTGTCAGCTTTAGTTAATGGAGAAAATCATGGCTGTAATCGCCAATCGCCGTTCGGTGATGACGTTGTTTTCCGATGCAACCTGTCCGCAGAGTCACCGTGTGCGGATGGTGCTTGCAGAGAAGGGGATTACCGTCGAAATCGTCAATATCGATCCCGATAACCTGCCCGAGGACCTGATCGATCTGAACCCCTATCAGAGCGTTCCTACACTGGTCGATCGCGAACTGGTCCTGTACGACCCGCAGGTGGTCACCGAGTATCTCGATGAACGTTTCCCTCATCCGCCCCTGATGCCGGTGGACCCGGTATCGCGCGCGCGCAGCCGCCTGGCGCTGTTTCGCATCGAGAAAGACTGGTATTCACTGATCCGCGACCTCGAGTCGAAAAACGACAAGCTTGTGACCAAGGCGCGCAAGACACTGCGTGACAGCCTTGCATCAAGCGCCGAGGTCTTCAGCGCGAAGCCCTATTTCCTCAGCGACGAGTTCTCGCTGGTGGATGCCGCCATCGCACCCGTTCTGTGGCGTTTGAAGTACTACAATATCGACCTTCCGGCCCAGGCCAGGGCGGTCAACGAGTATGCCGAGCGCATGTTCGCCCGGGACTCGTTCAAGGCCAGCCTTACCGAGGCCGAAAAGGAAATGGCTGAGTAAAGCTCGCGCGGCAGTGGTTTACCGTCATGACACCCAACCGGCCCTACCTGATCCGCGCAGTCAATGAATGGCTGCTCGACAATCGCTGTACGCCGCACCTGCTGGTAAACGCGGAGGCGCCCGGCGTCGATGTGCCGCGCCAGTATATCCAGGACGGCAAGATCGTTCTCAATATCGGCCCCAATGCCGTCGAGGGGCTGCGCGTGAGCAACGAGGAGGTAACGTTTCTGGCGCGCTTCAGCGGCGTATCCCAACTGGTGTCGTTGCCGATTGGTGCCGTGCTCGCCATTTACGCCAAGGAGAACGGGCGCGGCATGATGTTCAGCGAGGAAGAGGACGACGGGCCCGGACCTGAGGGCGGTGGTCCGGGCGACAAATCTCCCCGGCCTTCGCTCAAGGTGGTTAAATAGCGTTAGTTTCCGCCGGCGTCGAGTGCATAACGCACCAGCCCTTTATGCGCCACCAGGTCGCTGCAGATGACCTGGACGGACATGCCTTCCAGCAGCGGCCGCATGCGGCCCTTGTCCAGAAAAGCCTCGATGAACCTACCATCCTGCAGTGCCGGCAGAATGGCCGGGGCGACCCCACCGCCCAGGTACAGGCCGCCTGTGGCGTTCATTTTCAAAGCGACATTGCCGGCCTCGCGGCCGTAAAGCTCCACGAACCAGTGCAGGGTTTCCACGCACAAGGGGTCGGTTGCTTCGAGGGCGAGGCGGGTAATGTGCGGCCCGGGGGCCTCCTCGCCGGCGGTCAACCAGGCGGGCGCTGCGGCTTTGTGCTGCTGCAGCACAAACTCGTACAGTGTGACCAGACCCGGGCCCGATACCAGGCGTTCCCAACTGACGTGGCCGTGGCGTTTCTGCAGGTGCTGCAGCAGCAGCCAGTCGCGCTCGGTCTGTGCGGCGAAATCCGCATGCCCGCCTTCGGTGGCGAACGGCCGGAAACGCTTGCCGTCAGCATACAGTCCGGCCTGGCCGAGGCCGGTACCGGCGGCAATCACCGCGCGGTTGCCAGCGGCCCCCGCGCAGCCGCTGCGCAGACCGACCAGTTCCGCCGGTTCCAGGCTGCCAATGCCCCACGCCATCGCCTCCAGGTCGTTCAGCAGGTAGACGGCGTCCAGTTCCAGGTGGCTTGCCAGCTGTTGCCGGGAGATTTCCCAAGGCAGGTTGGTGATCCGGCTGACGCCCTGCCTGACCGGTCCGGCGACACCGAATGCGGCAGCGCCTGGCGGGCTTTCCCCGGCCGGCCGATAGCGGGTGATAATGTCGCTCAGGCTGGCATAGTCCTGACTGGGGAACGTCTCGCGCCGGGTAATACGGATACCGTTGTCGTCCAGGCAGCCCATCGCCAGGCGCGTATGGGTTCCGCCAATGTCTCCCGTCAGTACCTGCAACTGCCTGCCTCCCGTGGTCGGCGCCCGCCGGTGTAGATAAATTGACCGCTTTATTTTAAAGTGGTTGCAGACCATCCCGGGATTTCTCACCCCCTGTCCGCAACGACTATACTAAACCAAAGCGTATGGGATACGTGGAAGGATACGTAAAATTATGACTGCGTCACGTGTATTGGTCGCGGATGACAATCAGGAAGACCTGAATACCATCAGCGATGGCCTCAAGGCCGCCGGCTTTGAAATCCTCCAGGCGACCGATGGGGAGCAGGCCGAGCGCCTGGCCCAGGAATTCCGGCCCGACCTGACCATTCTCGATCTGCGCATGCCGCTGAAAGACGGTTTCGAAGTGGCGCTTGCCCTGCATGAGGCTGACTTGCCGTTTATCTCCCTGAGTTCCTACGGCGACGAGGAGATGGTGCAGCGTGTCACCGAGGCCGGTGCACTGGCCTACCTGGTCAAGCCGCTGGATATCGATCAGCTCGTGCCCGCCGTGCAATCGGCACTCAGCCGCGCCGAGGAAATGCGTCAGCTGAAGGAGTCCATGGAACAGATGGACAAGGCGCTGTCGCAGAGCCGCGAAATCAGCATGGTGGTGGGGATTCTCATGGAACGCTGCAACCTCACCGCCATTCAGGCCTTCGATGCCCTGCGCGACGAGGCGCGTTCGCAGCGGCGCAAAATCGCCGAGGTCGCCAAGGAGTACCTGGCCGCCGCCGAAATCCTCCACGATATGTCCAGCCGGCTCGGCGAACGCGCCAGGGAAAAGACCGAGCGCGCCAGTAAACGCGTCGCCAGGCGCTTCCCGACGCGCGTGGTCCAGTAGTCTGCGTTGCAAGTTTCGGGCATCTGGTATACCCTGCCGCGTTTCCCGGAGAAGTGTCCGAGCGGTTGAAGGAGCACGCCTGGAAAGTGTGTATACGTGAATAACGTATCGAGGGTTCGAATCCCTCCTTCTCCGCCATACAGTCTCGGTATGAGAGACAGTCTCTCCGAAGAACTCAAGAAACTCCTATGATTCAGTAGGATGCGCCGCTACTAGCGGCGTTTTTT
>JAJDOI010000176.1 GCA_022340245.1 Thiogranum sp. | reverse complement strand
CTCCATTCACAGATCGCCTGTCGGAACCTCCGGGAGCGTCGTTTGCCAAGTCTGTTCAAGATGCGCGACAACATCGGCCAACGCGTGATCATCCACCATCAGCCGGTGTGGCGAAGCGCCGAACGCCGGCAGATCACGGTGCACCCAGTGATACATGGCGACGCTGTCTCCGTCGTAGCGTGCGTACAGGGCAGCGTAGCAGCGGACCAGCAAACAGGCCTGCCGCCAGGCGTGGTTGCGCGGCCTCAAGTGGGTTCTGGCCTGCGCCAGAGCGGCCACGTCAGCGCACTGCAGCCCCAGGATGCGAGCCACTTCCGCCTGGTAGAGCTGCATCATGTCCATAATCTGGACCACGTTGCGGCTCAAAGTCAGGGGATCATCGCAGTGCGGCTCAAGCGCCAGCGCGCGATCGCGACCGTCCATCAGTGCCGTCGGCCTGTCAGGCCGTGACTCTCAACCAGCCGCCGTGAATGCAGATCGACAGCGCGAATCACCCGCCTCGGGGCAGTGAGTATCTGATCGACGCTTTCACTGTGTATGGCCATCGATCGCCCGGGCAAAATTGTTTGTGTCGGAACCATATTCCATTTCACATAGTGAAAGTATGCGGTTGCTTAGCCGAACATGCACACTTTTAGAGCATTTTGGCGTCAATTTCTCATCCAAATTACTTTGCGTTAGAATGGCTTGCCTGGTTCATTGAGGAGCCGGCAGGCACCAAGGAGTTCAGCATCCTAAATGACAGTCGCCACACAAGCGCCGTTTTTGATCGATATTCACCCGCCAGCCGACACCGGTACGGGCTGGCTGGATGGGCGTTTATTGCCCTGATTTTCCTGGCGTCGACACCCGGCGCACCCCTCGCAGCACCCCACATCGAAACCGATACCGCGGTTGCCACAGCCGGCTATTATGTACTGCGCTGGAGCGCGGCGACCACCGACGTCGAGGTCGCCGAATTCGCCAACCCCGGCGCCGGAGATCCGAGCATAATTTATACAGGCCCTGACCGGGCCACGCTGATTTCAGGGCAGCCCGACGGCACGCGCATCTACCGGGTACGCGAAATCGGCGCAGGCGAACCCTCCGCCTGGAGCGAGCCGGTCAGCGTGACCGTCGCCCATCACCCGCTCAGCCGCGCCCTGACGTTTTTCGGCATCGGCGCCGTGGTGTTTCTGGCCACGCTCGCGCTGATTGTCCGCGGCGCGCGGAGGTCTGCATGAGCGCCGCTGAACTAAGCATCAACCCCGAGCGGCTGCGCGCCGACGTCGACAAGCTCGCCAGTATCGGCCGCCGGGAGGATCAGGGTATATACCGCATGGCATTTTCCGCCGGCGACATGGAGGCTCGCGACTGGCTCAGGCAGCGCATCGAGGCCGCCGGGCTGAGCTTCCACCAGGATGGCGCGGCCAACATCCACGCACGGCTTGGCTGGCAGGAGGGCGCGCCCAGCGTCATCTCCGGGTCGCATATCGATACCGTACCGGGCGCGGGACACCTTGATGGCGCACTCGGCGTACTTTGCGCACTGGAAGCGCTGCGGGTCCTGAAGGAAGCCGACACCCCCCTGAAACGCCCCGTGGAGGCCATTGCCTTCAGCGACGAGGAAGGCCGCTTTGGCGGGTTGTTCGGCTCACAGGCATTTGCCGGACAGGTGACCCCCGAGTACCTGTACAACGCCCGTGACCTCGAAGGCGTCACCCTGGTCGACGCCATGGCCGGGCACGGCCTGGACGCGCGCGAAGCGCTGCACGCCCAACGCCCGCCGGACAGCATCCACGCCTATGTGGAGCTGCACATCGAGCAGGGCCCGGTACTCGACCGCCAGGGTGTATCCGTCGGAATCGTGGACGCCATCACCGGGCTGTTCAAGTGGCAGGTCACGCTGACAGGCGCCAGCAACCATGCCGGTACGACGCCGATGCGGCTGCGCACCGACGCTTTCCAGGGACTGACCGAATTTGCCAGCCAGGTAGACCGCATACTCGAAGAACACGGCGGCCCTGCCAGCGTGGCCACCATCGGCCGCGTCGAACTGCTGCCGGGCGCGGCCAACGTGGTGCCCGGCGGGGCAATCTTTTCCCTGGATGTCCGCGACACCGATGCCAATATCCTCGAGCGCCTCGCCGAGGCCTTCCAGCGCGCGCTCGCGGCTATCGCGCGGCGCCGCGGCCTGATGTTCGAATTCGAAATCCTCAGCGAAATCGCGCCGGTGCCCTGTGCCTACACGGTGCGTCACGCCGTGGAGCAATCGGTCGAGGCCCTCGGCATCGAGGCCACACACATAAACAGCGGCGCCGCACACGACGCCCAGGTCATCGCATCCATTGCACCGGCGGGCATGGTATTTGTGCCCAGCAAGGAAGGCCGCAGCCACTCGGCGGCCGAGTGGACCGCCTGGCGCGACATCGAGGCCGGCGCCAACGTACTCCTCAACACCCTGAAACGACTGGCAAGCTGAATGAGCGATAAACCCAAACCGAAAGCGGGCGAACAACAGACCTTCCGCGACGTCGATCCGCTACGTGACACCTACCGGCGCTCCATCACGCACGTGCCGGCTGTCACCCGGTCTCTGGAACACCACAAAACCGCGTTGCTGTGTATCGACATGCAGTACCTGGATGCCGCCCGCGGCCACGGGGTGTTCGCGGACGCCGAGACGTCGAATATGCCCGTCGAGGCGCAGGAATACTATTTCGAACAGCTCGAGCAAAACGTGCTGCCCAACGTGGCGCGACTCCAGGCGGCCTTCCGGGCAAGGCAGCTCGAAGTCATCCACACCCGCATCCAGTCGCTGACCCGCGATGGCCGTGACCGCAGTCCCGGGCACAAACGCCTCGGGCTGCATGCACCGCCCGGTTCCAAAGAAGCCGAGTTTATCGAATCGGTGGCGCCGCTCGACGATGAGATCGTTATCAACAAAACCGCGAGCGGCGTATTCAATTCCACCAATCTCGAGTACGTGTTGCGCAACCTCGACATCGACGGCCTGTTTGTCGTCGGCGTCTACAGCAACGAGTGTGTCTCGACGGCCATCCGTGATGCCTGCGACCGCGGTTTCTACGTCACGCTGATCTCCGACGGCTGCACCGCGGTGACACCGGAACTGCAGCGGGCGACCATGACCACCATGAAGGATCGCTATGCGCGCGTGTTCACCACCGCCGAAGCCATCGACGAACTTCGCGAGGTGATCGACGCGTGAATGCCGTGAACAGCGCCATTCTCGACCCCGATATCGGCTGGGCGATTCTGGCCGGATTTTCCGTGCTGTGGGTATTCCTGGGCTGGTACTGGGGCCGCAGCGCCGGGCAACTCGACGAATATGTGCTCGCCGGGCGCCGGGTCGGTCTGGCCCTGGGTACGGCAACCGCAATGGCCACCTGGGTCACCAGCAACACCACCATGGCGGCGCCGCAGCTGGCTTTTCAGATCGGTATCTGGGGCATGCTGGGTTACTCGCTTGGCTCGATCGGCCTGCTGATGTTCGCCCCGCTGGCGACGCGCATCCGCAGGCTGATGCCCAACGGCTACACCAGCGGCGATTTCGTGCGTATCCGTTATGGGCACACCGCATGGCGCGTGTTTCTCGCCATTTCGCTGTTCTACAGTCTTGGCTGGCTGGTGAGCATGGGCATGGCCGGCGGCATCCTGATACACGCGCTGACCGGTATCCCGTACCACTACGGCATGACGGTAATACTCGGCATCTGCGTCGGCTACACGCTGCTCGGCGGCTTCCGGGCGGTCATCGGTACCGACTTCATACAGGCCCTGCTGATCCTGGTCGGCCTGATCGTCATCGCCTTCCTTGCCATTCAGCACATCGGTTTCGCGCGCATCCACGCCGCGGTGCTCGCCGAACGACCCGAACTTCTCAACCTGCTGATGCCCGCCGCCATCATGTTCCTGTTCAACAATCTGTTGTTCGGTATCGGCGAGATTTTTCACTCCAACGTGTGGTGGAGCCGGGCGTTCTCGTTCCGCGAGGGCGTGGGCTTCAAGGCCTACACGCTGGCCGGCCTGTTGTGGGCGCCGATCCCGGTGGTCGCCGGCTTCGTCGCACTGGCAGTGCCCGCGCTGAATCTGAACGTGCCCGCCGCCGACATGGTCGGCCCCATGGTCACCGCCAAGCTGCTGGGCGCCACCGGGGCGGTGGTGGTGTTGATCATGGTGTTCTCGGCGCTGTCTTCGAGCCTCGATTCGCTACTGGCCGCGACCAGTATTCTCATCGTCGAAGACATCTACCGGCGTCACCTGAAACCGCACGCCAGCGCCGAAGAGATGCGCCGCGCGGCGGCGTGGATCATTGTCGGCCTGGGCGTGCTGACCTGGATTCTGTGCGCGCCGCGACTGACCACGCTCGCCGAACTGCTCTACTTCACCGGCGCCTTCGTCGCCAGCACCATCTGGCCGATCGCGGCGGGGCTGTTCTGGCAGCGCACCAACGCCGCGGCCGCGGTAGCCGGCATGGTACTGGGCAGCGCGGCGGGCCTGTACAGTTACTTCGCCATCGGCTTTTACGTGGCGGCGCTGGTCGGCGCCGCCGTGTCCATGACCTGCGTGGTGCTCGGTACCTGGCTCGCGCCGCGTGAATTCGACTGGAACCTGCTCAGGGAAGAACACCCCCTGCACAAAGGCGTGCTGCCATGACCATTTCGCTAACGGCATTTTCCGTACTGGTAACGGTGGCGCTGGCCATCACTACGGCTGCGCCCGTGTTGCTCATTGCTCTACTTATCCGCGACTGGAAAAGGAAACGACTATGGTAAACAAGCTAAGTCGGAAACTGCTGGACCCGCTTGTAGAGCAGCCGCTCGACATCCAGGGATTCGAACAACCGCGCGCCCTGCTGAACAGGATTCCGGAAGACCTGACACCGCTGCTGGACCTGGTCCAGCGCCCGGTGGTTTCGGCGACCCAGTTCAACCGCCAGCAGCTGCTGCAGCTGGCCAGGCTTGCCTCGCGCTACGAAACCCAGCCACAGCTGACCGTGCGCCCGTTGACCGGAAAGATAATGATCAGCGCCTTTTACGAACCCAGTACGCGCACGCGGCTGTCGTTCGAAAGCGCCTGGCACCGCCTTGGCGGCGACATCATGTCCATCACCGATCCGGCTTCCACCGGCATCGCCAAGGGCGAATCGCTGCACGACATCGGTGAAATGCTCAACCACTACGGCGACCTGGTGGTGTTGCGCGAGAGCAATGAAAACGCGGTGTACGAAATGCTCGAAACGCTGCGCATTCCCATTGTCAACGGCGGCAACGGCACCGACGAACACCCGACACAGGCGATGGCGGATATCTATGCGCTGCTCAAGTGGCGTCCTGCACTGTGCGACCCCGAGATCGACACCGGGGAACGCATACGGCTGGCCATAATCGGTGTACCCGGACAGATGCGCACCGTGCGCAGCCTGCTCATCCTCATGAGCCAGTTCGCGCCCGCGTTCGAGGAAGTCGTCATTATCACCGACGAGACATCGCCGTTCGCCGAAGGGCAGCGCGAAGAACTGGAAAAGGCCGGGTTGCGCTTCCGCGTGACCGGCGACATGAACGCCGAGCTGCCGACTCTGGACGTGGTGTACATCAACACCATTGCCTGGGTCGGAGACGACTACAAGGAACTCGGCACCCGCTATCGCCTGGACGGCTCGTCGCCCCTGAAACCCGGCGCGGTCATCCTGCACCCGCTGGCGCGCGGCAGCGAACTGGCGCGCGAACTCGACACCACGGCGCATAACTGGTACTTCGCACAGGCGCGCGGCGCGGTCTTCATGCGCATGGCGTTGTTGTCGACGATTCTCAAAACTTTTGCCTGATCACGGAGATCCTTATTCATCATGTGTGGTATTGCCGGATTCCTGTACGCCGACCGAGACCGACCCGTCGACCCCGAGACCCTGGTGGCGATGGCCGCCATTCAGCATCACCGTGGTCCCGACGGCTTCGGCTGGCGCAGCAGGGACGGCGTGGGCTTCAGCCACGCGCGGCTGTCGATCATCGATCTCGACGAAAACCGTGGACGGCAACCGTTCGAAACCGCCGACGGCCGCCTGATGCTGACCAAGAACGGTGAACTGTATGACTACCAGCGCATTCGCGCTGACCTCACCGCTACCGGCGCCCGCTTCCAGACCAAGAGCGACTCCGAGATCATCCTGCACCTGTATCCGCGCCACGGCCTCGACGGCACCCTGCCGCACCTGCGCGGCGAGTTCGCTTTCGCCCTGTTCGACAAGGACGAGGACCGCCTGATGCTGGTGCGCGACCGGTTCGGCATCAAGCCATTGTACTGGACCGAGGTCAACGGCACGCTGGTGTTCGGCTCGGAACTCAAGGTGCTGTTCGCACACCCCGAGGTGCCGCGCAAGTTCGCCCCCGCAGGCGTGTACCACCAGCTGATGCAGACCATGGTGCCGGGCACCACGGCCTTTGAAGG
>JAJDOI010000117.1 GCA_022340245.1 Thiogranum sp. | reverse complement strand
CGGTCTCGGTGTCTACTACTACTTCGGCCTGTTACTGGCCACAGCCCTGCTGGTCTACCAGCAGTACCTGATCCGCGAACGCCGCCCCGCGGCTTGTTTCAAGGCTTTCCTGAACAACAACTGGTTCGGTGCCGCCGTGTTTGGCGGAATCGTGCTCGATTACCTGGCGCGCCTGAACGCCTAGGTGCCGGCGTCGCGGTTGCGACTAGGCCGGCAGGAAGTCGATCGGATAGGTCAGAGTGACGGTGTCCACCGGCTTGGCGCCGAAGTTGATCATCTTGATGCGCGCCAGCAGCTTGCGTTCCAGAGTCTCGTTGCCCAGATCACTGGACACCACGCTGATAGCGGTGACCTGCCCCGAGGGCGCAATGGTGAGCCTGAAGACAACTTTTCCTTCCAGACTCGGGTCGCTGCGCAGGGCGCGATTATAGATATTGAAAATCGCTCCCTTGTGCTTGTCGAAGACAATCTGTATGTCTTCCTGGCTGCGCGAGGCATTGCGGTCAGACTTCGACTTTTTCTTCAGTGAGCTGGTTGCGATCGAGCTCTTCACTTCGGTGGCGGTGCGCGCCACGAGGTGTGTGGAACCGGTGTCGCGGCTCATGGTCGAGGTGTTGATGCCCTTGCTACCGGCACCCACCCTGGAGGTGATCAGGGCGCGCTCGGTCTTTCTGGCCTGGGCGCCGCTGGTGCTCAGGCGGCGTCCGCCGTTAAGCTCGTCGATGTTCTGATCGCGCAAATCCGCCAGTGAGTCCTGCAGGGCCAGCAGGCCCGCGCTGGAAGCCTTCTTGCGCGCCTGTTCGATGGCGTCAACCGGGGGCTTCTTGGGTTCCGGTTTCCGCGCGACTTTGGGCGGTGTCTTCTTCGGCAGCGGTTTGGGTTTCTTTGCGGCTTCCGGTTTCGGCTCAGGCTTTTTCTCTACCACCTTGGGTTTGGGCTTGGGCTTGGGTTCGGTGTGTTTCTCAAAAATCAGTTTGGCGACACGCGGCGGTAGCTCCACCGCCTGTTCGACCGGTTTCTTGAACACCGGCAGCAGCGGAAGGGCAATGCCCAGCGCAATGGTCAGCGCCAGGGTGATGGTCAGGATCTTGCGGAAGCGGCGCTCGTCTTCCGCGGAAATCGACCAGGGCAGCGCCAGTGAGTGCGAGTAAACCATGATAGTTGTCCTAGCTCTTCTGCGCGGTCTTCTGCAGTACCGCCAGCGAGATCTTGCCGTATCCGGCTTCCGTGCAGCTGGCCATGACTTTCTTCAGCAGCTGGTAAGGGATGTCCTTGCTGCCCATGATGGTGACTTCCGGGCCGACTTTCCCGCCCTGCGGGTCCAGCAGGACGCGGCGCTGATTCTGTTGTTCGAGCGCCGCTATCAGCGGCTCGATCCGCAACGTGCCGGCGGCTTTCAGCTCAGCAAGAGACGCAACGCGGGTTCCCTGAACCAGGATATCGCGCTCGGTCACCATCACTACCACGTTCTGCCGGGGTTTCTGCTCGGCGACGGATTCGGGCAGCTGGACGTTTTTGGTGCTCGGCAGCACCTCGCCTTCGCCGGTGTTCACCAGCAGGAAGAACACCAGGATGGTGAAGATGTCCATCAGTGATACCAGGTTAAACGCCGGTGTTCCCTTGTTGCGTTTATGGTGGCGTTGCATGCGCTTGGCGCGGCGTGACTGCTTCATTTAACGCTCCTGTCGGCGGTATGCAGCTTTCCCGGCGGGGCATCGCCAATGGAGATGGCGGGAAACAGTTCGGCATTTACGCTTTCCTCTCCCTGCTGGACTTTAACCACGCGCAGCGTGTCCATCATTTCCACCAGCCGCTGGTAGGGGATATCCTTTTCCAGCAACAGGGTGATGTCGGTCTTGTCCGGGAAGCGTGCCTTTATCTCCTGCAGCACGTCGGAAATTTCGGTCAGGTAGCTGCCGTCGTCGTTTACGTTCACCAGCTTAAGACGGCCGCGCTTGCGGTCGCCGATTTCCACCACGTCCCGGCGCACGATCACTTCGAGCTCGAGTTTTTCCTCGTCATCCTGTTGGGCCGCCTGGTTGGGGTTGCCGGGTACCGGCAAATTGAGATCCAGGATGGTGATGCGCGAAAACACTGCCGTGATCAGCAGGAACGGCACCAGGATGACCATCAGATTCATGAAGGCCGTGATGTTGACCTCGCCGGGCTGGCTGAGGTGCTGTTTGCGCCAACGACGTTTCATTACCCGGCGGCCCCGTGACGCTGTTCGGTCAGGATGTTAAGGAACTTGACCGAGGCCATCTCCAGGCTGTCAACCAGTTCGGTGGTCTTGGTCTGCAGCACGGTGTAGATCAGCAGCAGCGGGATCGCCGCCATCAGGCCGAAGGCGGTGGTGTTCATGGCCACCGAGATACTCGCGGACAACATGTCGGCTTTCTCCGCCGGGTTGGCGTTGGCCACCGCAGTAAACGCCTGGATCAGGCCCATGATCGTGCCGAGCAGTCCGAGCAGCGTGGCGATGTTGGCAAAGGTCGCCAGGTAGTGGGTGCGCTTCTCCAGCCGCGGCACGGTCTCCATCAGACCCTCTTCCATGGCCACCTCGACGTCGTCGCGGCGCACGTTGGCGCCGGCCCGGTCGAGGCCGTAGCGCAGGATCCGGCTCAGTGCGGTTTTGGATTTTTCCGTCAGTGCGGCAGCCTGGCTGTACTTGCCGTCAATCAGCAGCGGCATGACCTGTTTCCAGATGCGCTGATTGGTGGCGCGCGCCGCCGTCAGGTAGACATAGCGTTCCACGGCGATGGCGACGCCCAGTGCCAGTACCGCCACAATGGGGTACATGAACAGGCCGCCCGCCTGGAAAAAGTTGACGAGACTCGAGTAGATATCCATGGTTAACTCCTTAGAAGTACCTGGTGTTTTTCGGGGATAAAGCCCCGTACCTTTAGTCCTTTTTGTGAACTGTGTCGAAATAATCCAGTTTTCGGCGAAAAACCTCCGGGTCGACCGGCTGCAGGGCCTCGTCGACCAGGCTGTTGACCGGGCGCTCCGGCGTCAGCTCGGCTGTCGGGTCTTTCCAGGGTACGATGAACAGCGCCTTGGGCAGTTCGCGGTTGCCGATGACCGACATTCCCTCCATATCCATTTTTTCCGCGGCCGCCGCTGGCGACGCCACTCCGGCCAGCGACAACAGCAGGCTGAGCGACAGGTGCAGCGATAAGCATATTTTTTTCATCGAGTTACACTAGCCTGCGAGGAGCCTGCCCGGCGTTCGAGGTCAATCACCCAGCCGCTCACCGTCTTGTCGTCGTTACCCTGCAGCTCGAGGTAGCGCTTGTAGTGGGTGAGTGCCTGCGCGGCCTGCTGCAGGTACAGGTCGTAGAGGATGCCGATGTTGCGGTGTGCGAGGGCATAGTCGGGTTGTAGCGTCAGGGCCTGCTCATAGGCGCCCAACGCTGCCTGGAAGTCGCCTTTTTCACGATAGAGGATGCCGCGCTGCAGGAAGGCCGCGGCATTTCCTGGGTTCAACTCGACAGCCTTATCGAGTGCCGCGAGTGCCGCGTCCGCGTCACCCATCTGGCGGTATGCAATGCCCAGGTTGATGTAGGGTCCCGCGAGCTCCGGGTTAGCGGCGCTGAATTCCTGCAGCACCGGGATAGCGGCGCCATAGTCACTGCTTCGCATCAGCACCAGGGCCTTTTCGTAGTCGACCGGCAGGGTTTGCGCCTGAGCGGCGTCCTCATGGCGCGACGCAGGGCTGCTGCAGCCGCCGAGCAGCACCAGGCTTGCCACACCGGCCAGCAGTGTCTTATTGCATGACCGCAACAAACGATTCCCCTTCTTCCGGTTTGGCATAGCGGACCGGCATCAGCTTCGCCAGTTTTTCCATGCTCTTGCGCACCCAGGTGTCGTACAACCCGGTACCGATACGCTGGGCATTGGTTTCGTGGACCGCGATGGCTTTTTCCTCAAAGGGATAAGCCTGCTCCTCGAGCAGAACGTTGTACTGCTCCAGTTCTTCGGCGCCGAGGTTGCGGGGCCGTTCGGAGTTCATCAGCGAGCGGCCGAAATCGGCGTAAATTTCCCCGATGCGGAAGGCCGACTCGGTGGTCACTTCGGCCACTTCGTACGCGGCTGCATCCTTGTAACCATCGATAGCGGCCTGCATGTACTTTTTCTTGCGTGCCAGGTTCTTCTTCAGGGGCTCTTTCAGCTCTACCTCGCGGTAGGCCTGGTAGTCGTCAGCGACCAGCGCCAGTTGGGCATGAGCGGCGAGGTAGCGAGTGCGGTCGGTCCGCTGGGCACCGGCGCCGCGGTCCGCGCTGATCAGCTGCTTCTGCCAGTAGCGTTGCTGCGCGGCCTGGCCGTGTTTGTCATACAGCTGAACCAGCTGGTAGCGTGCCTCCACGGCGGCTTCGACCGGCTGCGGGTAGCGTTCGACGAAACGCTTATAGGCTTCAATCGCTTCGCTGTCGTGCCCGGCCTGCTGATAGAGTGTGGCCGTGGTCAGCGTGGCCTCGCGTTTCAGGCCAGGGTCTGTTTCGCTGCCCGACAGTCGTGCGAACTCGCCGGCGGCCTGCAGGGGCTGGTTGTTTTCCCGGTACAGGACCGCGAGCTTGCGGGTCACGTCAACCTGCAGGTCGTGTCGTGGGTAGTCGCGGCGCCACTTTTCCAGAATGCGTATGGCGTCGGGCCACTGTTTGAGAGCGATATAAGCAGCCGCTGCGTCGTATTGCGCGGTGACATTGATACTGGAGCCGGGTACCGCCTCGGCGATGCGCAGAAAATGCTCGGCGGCGCCGGCGAGATTACCGGCGGCTTTTTCCTGCTCTCCCTGTTTGTAGATACTCGCGGCGAGCTTCTCCTGCATCCCGGCGCGCGTTTTGTCGCCGACCGCGGTGCGCGCCAGCACCTGCCGGTAAGCGAGCTCGGCCCGCTGGTAGTCGGCCTGGTCGAACTGGGCGTGGGCGATGACGGTCCAGGCTGACAACTGCAGGTCAGCCGGCGCCTTTGGGTTGTCGGCAATCGGTTGCGCTGCGGCAATGGCCGCCGCGTACTCTTTGAGCGCGTACAGCTGTTGGGCGGCACGGGTGCGCGCCGGCAGAGCTTCCTTGTGATTCGGGAACTGCTCGCTGAAGCGCAGCGCACTGGCTATACCGGCGCGGTGCCAGTTGGCTTTGTCCGCGCCGCGCAGTGCCGGTTCGTGTTTGTCGTAGGCGAGCAGCGCCGCATAGCCGGCTTCGGCAGCCTTGTCGTGTTTGCCGTAGTCGTAGGCGGTGCGTTCATACTGGACCGCCGCCAGGCCGTGCTGGCCGCCACTGGTCAGCAGCTCGGCGTAGAGGAAATTCATGTAGGGCGCCTGCTCGCTCTTGGGAAACGAGCGCAGATAGAGCTGGTACCAGTGGCCTGCCTCGGCATAATCCTTGGGCTGATTCTGCGCCTGCGCCAAGGCATGGTAGTGCCGGGCCACATCGCGCAGGTGCCGCTGGACCTGCGCCAGCAGGTCCGGGACTTCCGCCGGACTGTGGTGCTTCCAGTAGTCGGCCGCCGGTTCGTAGCGTTCGACGAACGCCTGCTTTTCTTCCAGAACGCGCTCGCTGAAACCGGCCCGCTTGTAGACGTCGATGACGCGCGACTGGAACAGCGGCGCTTCACGGTGCTGCGGGTGGACGTTGGCAAACAGACTGTAGATCTCGGCGGCGTCGGTGAAGCGTTCCTTGCTCAAGTGCAGCGCCGCCAGCTGCGCGTAGATCAGCGGCTCATAGTTGCGCGCGCCCTGTCTGGCAAAGTAGTCGCGGATCTCGGTATTGTCGCCGAGATAGGAAAAGCTCAGGCTGACCGCCCGCAGGGTATCGTCGATGCGCTCTCTGTCGGTCCGGTTTATTGTATCCGGCAGCTCGGCGGTGTCGAGGCGGCCGATGGTCTCGTCCAGCAGTTGCATGAAGGCATCCAGGGCCGCCTGGTAGTCATTCTGCTTGAAGCGCGCCCAGCCGATCTTGTACAGCGCCTGCTGGTGGAACTCGGATGACGGGCCCTGGTCCAGCACGGCCTGGTAGGCCTGCTCGGCCTGCCGGTATTCGCGGCGCACGAACAGGTATTCACCGCGGCGAAATTGGGCCTCGTCGTATTTGTCGCCATCGTGGTACTGACCGGCATAGCTGGTTAGTGCCGCCATTGCCGGCTCTACTTCACCGCTTTGTTCGCGGGCGCGGGCGAGCTGGTATAGCGCCGTATCGTTATCCGGGTAATCCGGAAAGCGTTCCAGCAGCTCGGCGTACAGTTTGGCGGCCCTGGATTCGCCGGGTGGCAGCTTGTTTTCGGCCAGGGCTTCCTGTTCGGACTCCAGGCTGAGGTCGGCCAGCCGGCGTATGGCCTCGGGCGCGAACTTGCTGTCGGGTGACTCTTCGAGGAAAGCCTGGTAGTGGCGCATGGCGGTATCGCGGTTCTTTTCCGGCTCCGAGGGCCGCACAGGAGGCAGATCCACCTGGTGCAGCGAACCAACGGTCTGCTGGTTATAGTCCGTCAGGCCGATCACGGACGAGCAGCCTGACAGCGTCAAGCTCACTACCAGCGTTGCCAGGGCGTATCTCACGGCCGGCCCCCCGGGGTGCGCGCAAGCTGGTCGTAGCTGCGCGCCAGTGCGTAGCGGGCCTGGCTGCGGTAGCTGACCAGACGCTGTTTGCGGGTTTCCAGTTCCTCCAGTGCGAGGTGCTGCAGACGCTGACCGGACTGGCCGCGGGCCGCAGCAATCCGCGGCAACAGCGCCAGAATGCGCGCCCGCAGTGCGTCGATGCGTTCGTTGTAGCCGGCAAAGCCCGCCTTGACGTTATCCAGTGCAGCGTCGATCTGCCGGTGCTTGTCCAGCGTCTCCGCGACCTGTGGTTCGAGTGCCGCCAGTTGCTTGTGCACATCCCACAAACGTATTTTGTAGTCCGCCTGCAACTGCCAGTAGAGCACACCCTTCAGCCACTGAGCCTTGGCGCGCATGTCGTTGAAGCGCGGCTCGTCCGGCAGCGCGGTTAACTGCGTCTGGACTTTTTCGAGCAGCGCCCATTGGCCCTTTTCCTTGCCGGTGGCGAGATCGAGTGGGTTACCGTCCTTGCGGTCGGCGGCGAGCTGATCGTGGTAGTGTTGCCAGCGTGCCTGCAGTGCGGCCGCTTCCTGCTGGTCAAGCCGGTCGCGTATTTTGGGTGCGCGCTGTTCATAGGCCTGTCGCCGCGCATCAACCATGGCGTAGTAGATATCCATGTTGTCCAGCCACTGATTCAGGAGCCTCGAAAGGTAGCCCAGGTCGCGATAGTTCTTGAGCGATTCCTGGAAATTGTTGCCCGCCAGTACGTCCACCAGGTAGCGCCCCGAGGGCACGCCCTGCAGCGTCGGCGCGTCATTCAGCCAGCCGCCGGAGCTGCCGGTGTCGGCCTGGCTCAGCAGTGAAATCAGGGTGCCGCTTTGGGCCGCGTCAATAGCTTGCTCGATCTGCTGCTGTTCACTGTCGTAATAGCTGAGTGCTTGTTCGTAGAAATCGGCCGCGCGTCGGCCGTCGCCCATTTGCCCCAGTGCGTAGGGCACCGCAAGACGGGCTTCCTGTGCGGCTGGCTGATGTCCGCCGACGGTGACCAGGTTCATCCAGGGTGTCAGCGCGCTTTCATAGTCACCGAGCTCGGCATCGGCCCAGCCCGCGCCCAGCATTGCCGCCTGCACAAACGGGCCCTGCAGGCGGACGCGATTGAGGTAGTCGCGCGCCAGTTCCGGATCGCCGGCACGCAGCAGCTGGTACCCCAGGCCGAGGTTGGCACGGTCGCGCAGGGCGCGCAGTTCTTCGGTGCCGGCCGACTGCTTGCCGAGTTTGTCCAGCACTTGGCGGCCCTGTTCGATCTCGCCGGCGCGCATCAGGGCGATGCCACGGTTGATCTCCAGGTATTCCTGCCAGCCTTCCGGCGCGCGGGCGTTTTTCAGCGCCTCGGCCGCTTCGGCATTTTTGCCGAGTTCCATGTCAATGCCGGCAGTGAGCAACGCCAGTTCCGCAGCCAGCGCCTTGTCGCGCGGCTTGCCGATGTCCTGCAGCGTTTTGTAGGCCTTCTGGTAATGGCCGCGTTGATAGTTGATCTTGGTGAGGTAGTACCACACCCGGTCGTGC
>JAJDOI010000111.1 GCA_022340245.1 Thiogranum sp. | reverse complement strand
GCTCGAGGGCAACCGCTTCCTGATTCACAAATCCCTGGTGGTGCAGGAAGAGGAACGCCGGCACCTTGCCCAGGAACTGCACGATGAACTCGGCCAGTGCATGACCGCCATTCAGGCGGACGCGGAAAACATTCACGAACTCTCCAAGCACGGCAATCCCAAAATCGCGGGCAGTGCCAACGCCATCGTGAACGTGTCGATGCGCATGTACGACGTGGTGCATTCAATGATGCAGCGCCTGCGGCCCAGCGTACTGGACAACTTCGGCCTGGTGGCGGCAATCGACGAGGAACTGGACGCCTGGAAGGCGCGCTATCCGCAGGTCGACTGCCATTTCGAAAAGCACGGCGAGCTGCTCGGCCTGGGCGAACAGATCACTATTTCGCTGTATCGTGTCGTGCAGGAAAGCCTGACCAACATTGCCAAACACGCGGCAGCCCGGCGGGTCGCGCTGTGCCTGTCGCGGGAAGAGGGCGTGATTCGTCTGACGGTCGAAGACGACGGCTGCGGTATGGACGTGGACAAACCGGTCCGCGGCCTCGGCCTGATCGGCATGCGCGAGCGCGTCGAGGCACTGCACGGCAGCCTGTCGATCACCTCGACCCCCGGTGAGGGTACGGCTATCGACGTGCTGGTTCCGACGACACAGGCGGGGGTGTGAGTGGTATGCAGAGCACCATAACCGTACTGCTCGTTGACGATCACGAAGTGGTGCGCGGCGGTTACCGGCGCCTGCTCGAAAGCACCGACGACATCGAGGTGATCGCCGAGGCCGGCAATGGCGAAGAGGCCTACAGCCTGTACCTGGAGCACCAGCCCGGAGTGGTGGTGATGGACCTGAGCATGCCGGGCATCGGCGGCCTGGATGCCAGCCGGCGCATACTCGTGCGCGACCGCGAGGCCCGTATCCTGGTGTTCAGCGTCCACGAGAACGAGGTGTTTCTGAACCGCGCACTCGACCAGGGTGTGCTTGGCTATATTTCCAAGCGCAGCGCCTCGCGGGTAATGGTCGAAGCCGTCCGCCAGGTCGCCGCCGGCGAACCCTTCATCGGCCAGGAGATGATGCCCTTCCTGATCAAGCGCAAAGCCTCGGCCGACAGTCAGCTGGTCAACGGCCTGTCGCCGCGGGAATTCGAGGTCTTCCGTCTGCGCGCCGAGGGGCTGTCGGTTAACGATATTGCGCAACTGCTTAATGTCAGTCCCAAGACCATCGGTCATCACAATACCAGCCTGAAGCAGAAGCTCGGGGCCGCCAACGACGCCGAACTGACGCGTCTTGCCATTCGCCTCGGAGTTATAACTCCCTGATATAGGGGCGAATCCCGGCGACTCGGCTTTCTGCCCATTGCCGTTAAGGATTTTCCCTATTCCTCACCCACGGGGATTCCGCCTAGGCTCCCCGCTGCGCGATTAGCAGAATAAATATTCCTTAGGAGGAGACAATGAAACTAATGAAACAGTCTTGCACTGTTCGCAGGACGCTACTGTCCACCGCCCTGGCACTCGGGGCGTTTGGGCCACAGGCGTTTGCCGGCGGTGGTCATCATGGTGATGATGGGACTATAACCCTGATCGAAATGGGCGACCTGCACGGTACCCTGGTATCGCATCAGGCCGTTCTGAAACACACCGATGGTACCGAATACAATGTTGAAGCTTCCGGTGGTCTGGCCAAGCTGAAAACCGTCGTCAACGGTATCCGTACCGATAATCCTGATGCCGTATTGCTTTCGGTGGGTGACCTCACACACGGTAGTGCGGAAGCCATGTTCACCGTCGGCGATGCCATGATGGCGGCGGTTAATGCCATGGGGATCGATGTGTTCACGCCGGGTAACTGGGACTATGGCTACGGCGCGGGTGTATTCCGTGGTCGCTTTGCATCATTCGGACCGAGCCCAACCTTAACGCCTAATATTCGCACCATGTCTCACTATGTTAGCTGTGCTGACGTCCCGGAGATCGCAGGTCTGACCGATGCAGCCAGCGGCTATAATTGCTCTGAAGCTGACGTGTCAACCGATGGCGCGCGCGGCAATAACACACCGGAAGGACTTGGCGTAATTAAGGCCAACTTCCCGGTGGTCAGTGCCAACCTGTACAACGATACGACAGGTTTGCCGTTGCCGCCGGCCATTCATAACAAGCGTGTACTGAACCCTTACCATATGCTGGATGTTAATGGCACCAAGATCGCGGTTATCGGCCTGACCGCGGCTATCGTTCCGCAGCAGGCGGACACTTTCAATATCGGTCTGCGTTTCAGGCAGGGTGTTGAAGAACTGCCGGATGACATCGCAGCAGTGAAAGCGGCCGGCGCACAGCTGATCGTGGTTCAGTCTGAACTGGGTCTGTCGCAAAACATCAAGATTGCCCAGAAATTCCGGGATATCGATGTAATGTACTCCGCACACACCCATGAAGTAACCCTGGGTGCGTTGATCGTGGATAGAAAACATGTGACTGAGCATGCTCCCGGTCAGCCACTGAGCTGGGGCGAGAAACTGCGTCTTGCCGCTGGCGGTGCGGTCGTAGTCGAAACCAACCGCGACATGTACGTCGGTCGTCTCGACCTGCGGTTGTACAGGGGTAGGATCGTTGACTTCGACTGGGAAGCGATTCCGGTTGATGATTCAGTGTCACCGGATCCTGACATGGCGGCGCTGGTAGCTGCGATGGAAGAGCCTTTCGTCGCCGGTGAAGACGGTGAGGTTATCCGCCATACCTTCATGCCGGGTGGTTATGTTTCTTCTCCTCCTCCTGGTACTTTAGCTATGGCTGAAGCGGCAGATACGAGCGTACGCGGTCTGCAACTGACAGAAGACCTGGACACTGTTGTTGGTCATACCGATACCCTGTTGTTGCGTCACCACGTGCTGGAAGACACGCTCAACAATTTCATCGCTGATGGCATCCTGGCGGTCGCCAATAAGGTTGCTGATGTGTATGCCCAGCCAGGTTGGGAAAATGGTGTGGATATCTCGATGGCTAACGGCTTCCGCTTTGGTAATGCCGTACTGCCGGACCATGACATCACACTGCGTGACCTGTATACCTGGTTCCCGATTGCACCTGCGGTCAATGTTGCAGACTTCTCGGGTCAGAGCATCAAGAAGAGTCTCGACACCATCCTGGATGCGGTGTTCAACCGTAACGTGTTCCTGCAGCGCGGTGGCTGGTATCTGGGTCTTGCCAACATGCGTCAGACCATCGACCTGAAGAACCGTCCGTTCAGCAGCTCGAGCGGTCGTACGGTCAGTATGAGTATCGGCGGTCAACCACTGGATCTGGGCAAGCGCTACGTGTTCGCGTCCTGCTACGGTCACGGCAATCCGATGGATGAAGTCTGCCGTACTGGTGGTGGTGCGAACTTCAAGTTCTTCGCGTTAGCTGATGGCGATGACTACACCAGTGGCATCAGCCTGGCTGATCCTCTGGCAACGGAGAATGTTATTGTTGGCCCAGTTGTGAAGCAGGTCGCTCCTGATCACTTCCTGCATCCTGTGTACGCGCTGCGTCGTTACCTGGACAGCCTGCCAGGCAATGAAGTTACCGAAGCTCTGTTCGGTGCAGGCCAGGGTCGTGTAAAACTGGTTGACTCAGATGTTGCAGATAACCCTGAAGACACGATCAGCAATCAGATCGGTCAGCCTGACAATACACCTGATACTGGCTTCGTACAGCCGCCATTCGGTGCCGGTCCGAAGTTCTTCAGTGGTGTTGTAGGAAACTGAGAATATAAGCTGTTTCTAATAGTACTTACTAAAGGGTGGCGTAAGCCGCCCTTCGGTAGGGGCCCTGCTTTCTATAGCGGGGTAGTTGGCGACCGCTGATTCTTGGGGAGTTTTAGTGTTGTTTTACACTGGCAAGGGCGGTTCGCCGCCCTTGCCTTTCTTTTTTTGGCCTGAGTGCTATTCGCTGTAGTAACGGATGCGGCTGCCGCCGGAATCCTTCTCAATCCAGGCAGCGTGCAGGGTACCGTCGGGACTGTAGGCAATCACCGGGCTGTGGGCCTCTTCGGCATCACCGGACAGGGACGCATTGCTGCTCCAGGTCATGCCGTTGAGTTCCGACATCCAGATGGTTTTTTCATCCTCCCGGGCGTCCATCCATACCGCCAGCAGTTTGTCGTGCCCGTTCGAGGCGACCGCGGGCGTCCATTGGGGAACGATGGTGCCCCACTCGTCGATGATGTTGTAGTTGTCGCCCCAGCTGATACCGCCGTCGTTGCTGAACGCCGAGTAGACCTTGTAGCCGGCGCGGCTGGCGCGCTTATCCAGCCAGACCGCCACCAGTCTGTCGTTGTCGCCAACCGCGAGCGTGTTGCGTACCGCCGACGAACCGCTGCCCCACTCGTAGGATTTCTTGATCAGTTCATTGATCTGCACCTGGGTATCCAGTTTGTCCAGCTGTTTGCCGGAGGTGGCATACAACAGGTTGGTGCCGGAACTGCGGTCGTGCCAGGTCACTACAATGCGGCCCTTGGCATAGGCGACACCGGGGTTGGTCTGGAAACGGTACTTGTCTGTCGGCGCCACGGCCACCTCCGGCGCGTGGCTCAGCTTGCCGTTTTCAACCTGGACACGGGTGGCCTCGACGGCGTAACCCTGGTCCTGCCGCTTGCTCCAGGCGAGCAATGCAGCGTCGCCGGCGCAGGCAATACTTAACTCGTTGACGGCTCCGGCGGCGACCGGCAGTGGCCGGCTCACGGTACCCGCGTCGTAGCTGGCCGCCTGAACGCCGGCATTGTCGATCCAGGCAAGAAAGTAGCGCTTGCCACAGTGGGCGATGACCGGGTCGAAGGCATCTTTCCCGCCCAGCCTGATCGGGGCACCGAAGCCGCTGTCGCCGTCGATCTGCCTGAACGCCAGGTAACTTGCCGTCCGGCCCTTGCGGGTTTCATCCCACACCAGGCCGACGTCAGCGTCACTGGCGGCGATGTTTTTTCTGCCGGATGAGTCCAGCTGAAAGAAATCGGCCGGGTCGTCGCTGTGGGTGACGGTCAGCAGCAGCGGATCGTCGGCAAACACAGCCGTACTCGCCACCGCCAGCGCGGTGGCTATCAACACAGGGTGTCTGTTCATTGTCCTACCGCTTGAAATCGCTGAAGCTGACTTTGTCGTAGTTGCCGCTCTGGATATAGCTGTCCATGTTCAGCAGTCGCTTGGGGTCCTGATACCCGTAAACCTTGAGGATCTGTTTGCCGTCGGGCTCGAGGAAAAAGAAAACCGGGGTGCCGAGTGTGTTCATGCGTTCACCCAGCTGCATTTCGGTAATGCGCTCGCCGCTGGGCAGGGTCAGGCGGTCCATGCTTTCCGAATTGACGTACACCAGTACGTAGTTTTTCGAATAGGCCTGTTTGACAGCCGGGTCCGCAAAGCCCACTTTGTTGGTCTTGTCGCAGAATCCGCAGCCGTAGCGTCCGAAATAAACAAATACCCGCTTGTTGTCGGCCGCGGCCTGGCGCAGGCCGTCGTCATAGCGCTGGAAGCTGTAACCTGGCGGCGGTTCGGCCCGGGCCGGACCTACCAGGGACAATACTGCTAATAACACGCCCATAACGGGCCATTTCGGTAAGGCCTTGGCGAAGTCCATTGTCACCTCCAATCTGTGGATTCTTGTCACGCTACTGTAACAATGAACAGCGCCTTTTTGAATAGGCTGTCAGCCGGGTCAGCGCCCTAAATACGCGTCAGGTACGCGGGCATTCACCGCCCCCGTCCCTTCTCCCCGCAGGTCCGGACGCGGTATAGTCACTGGCCGAGCATACACCGCATTCCGGAAGCTATTGAATGGATCAGGACTTTACCGCACACAACGAACTGGAGACCAAGCTGGTTGCCGCCCAGCAGGGCCAACTGGACAGTGAACAGTTCATGCAGGAACTACTCGCCGCGCAGGTGTTCATGCCGGTCAGGGACGAGCCCTCGGGCATCCAGGGGTTCCAGCGTTCCGCCAAGGCCGACCCGCTGACGCTGCAAAGCGAAGACGGCCAGAATGTCCTGGTGCTGTTCACCAGTCCGGAGCGCGCCAAACCGTTCCTGGTGGACTTCCCCGCCCACCAGGGTGGCCTGTTGACAGAATTCAGCTGGATTCTGGAGCGCATCGGCAGCGGTATCGCAATTTCACTCAACCCGGGCGTGGAGTTCGGCATTGATTTCGATGGCGACACGGTCGAGCAGTTGATCCACGCCAGCAACAGCCAGCAGCCCGCGCCACCGGGCTCCTAGCCCCTGTCAGGCGCCGTGGGGATGGTGCGCACCCGGCCGATCTACATCGGCACCAGCGGCTGGAGCTACGCCGGCTGGAAGCAGGATTTTTACCGGGGTGTCGCACAGAAAGACTGGCTGAACTACTGCAGCCGCTGTTTTTCCGCGGTGGAGATCAACGCCAGTTTCTACCGTTTGCAGAAACCCGAAACCTTTGCCCGCTGGCGCGACCAGACGCCCCCGCAGTTTCGCTTCGCGCTCAAGGCAAACCGTTACCTCACACACGCCCGGAAACTGCTGGATCCGGCGCCGTCGATCGCACTGGAGCGCGAACGCGCGGTTGCCTTGCAGGACAAGCTGGCCGTGGTGCTGTGGCAGTTGCCGGCGAATTACCGCTGCAACGGGCTGCGCCTGAGCGATTTTCTCGCTGCGCTCGGGGACGGATGGCCGGCCGTGCGGCACGCTATCGAGTTCCGGCATCCCTCCTGGTTCAGTGATGACATCGCCGAGCGCCTGTCCCGGCACCAGGTGGCCGTCTGCCAGTCGGATGCCGCTGACTGGCCCCTGTGGGACACCGTGACCACTGACCTGGTGTACATACGTCTACACGGCCACACGCGCACCTACGCATCGGCCTACAGCAGCGCCAGCCTGCGGCGCTGGGCCGACCGGATCGTCAAATGGTCAACCGGCGGGCGCACGGTACACGTGTATTTTGACAACGACGCGGAAGGCGCCGCGCCGCGCGATGCGCTGCGGCTCAGGCAACTGGTCGAGGACCGGCGTAGCGTGCCCCGCGCCTAGTCCGCTTCCCGCTCGATACTGCAGCAGTGCGGATTCAGCGCGCCCTCTTCACCCCGGTCCTTTCCCCCGGCCAGCAGGATTTCCCCGCGCACCGGCGTGGGACGGAACGTGGTGCAGCCTTTTACGCCTTCCCGGTAGGCGTCTTCGTACAGGGAGCGGAAGTCTGCGAAGCTGTAGTCTTCGGGAATGTTGATGGTCTTGGATATCGCATTGTCGACAAAGGGCTGCAGGGCCGCCTGCATCTTCAGGTGGGCCAGTGGTGGCAGCGCGCGGGCGTCGACGAAATACTCCGGCAGCGGCTGCTGTTGCATCGACGCCTGCCAGGCGCGGAAAGCATAGTCCGTTACCTCGAAGGTTTCGTAGTCGCCCGCGCGGTTGAGGATGCGGCGCCGGTAGTGGAAATCGAATACCGGCTCGATGCCGCTGGATACATTGCCCGCGAGCAGGCTGATGGTGCCGTTGGGTGCGATGGCGGTGAGGTGGCTGTTGCGCATACCCTTTTCGGCAATACCCCCGCGGATGCTGTCGGGCAGCGACTGGATGAAGGCGCCCTGCGCATAGGCGTCGCGGTCGTAAAAGGGAAAACAGCCCTTCTCCCCGGCCAGCTCGATGGATGTGCCGTAGGCTGCGTGACATACGGTCTGCATGACATTCCGCGCCTGCCGGCGCGCCGTGTCCGTGGCGTAGCCCAGGCCCAGCATGATCAGCGTGTCGCCAAGGCCGGTGATACCCAGCCCGATACGGCGCGACCCGTGGGCCTGTTCGGCCTGCGCCTGGAGCGGGAACTGCGAACAGTCGATGACGTTGTCCAGCAGTCGGACCGCCACGGCCGCGGTATCGCGGATACCTGCCATGTCCAGCCGTGCCCGCGGCGTAAAGGGTTCGACGACGAAGCGTGTGAGGTTGAGCGATCCCAGGTTGCAGGCCCCGTACGGCGGCAAAGGTATCTCGCCGCAGGGATTGGTGGTGCTGATCTGCTCGCGGTAAGCCAGGTTATTCAGCGCGTTGATGCGATCGATGAACAACACGCCGGGCTCGGCGGTATCGTAGGCGGCATGCACCAGGCGCTCCCAGAGTGCGCGTGCCGGCAGCCGTTTCAGCACGCGGCAGGGAACGGGCTCGCGCGTCCCGCTCCACTGGCGCATCAGGGTTTCTTCGGGAGCATCGTCTTCCAGGCTGTCTACGGGGAACACCAGCGCCCAGGGTTCGTCGCGTTCGACGGCCTGCATGAAGGCGTCGGTCACCAGCACCGACAGATTGAAATGCTGCAGTTCTCCGGCGCTGCGCTTGGCGTCGATAAAGGTTTCGATGTCGGGGTGGTCGCAGCGCAGGCTGGCGATCATGGCGCCGCGCCGTGCGCCGGTGGACATTACCGTGGCGCACATGG
>JAJDOI010000070.1 GCA_022340245.1 Thiogranum sp. | reverse complement strand
CTGATCGGCGAGGCCAAAGGCGTGCTGGGCCTGCCGTGGCGTTCGCGCCTGATCGGCCGGGCGAACGCCGGGGTGACGTTCATGAACGAATTTGACCAGCTGCCGGTGTCGGTACGCTTCTTTGCCGGCGGCGACAACAGTGTTCGCGGTTACGCCTACAAGTCGCTCGGCCCGGAGAACGCCGATGGCGAGGTCGAGGGCGGCAAAAACCTGCTGGTGGGCAGCCTGGAGATCGAGCACCTCGTCACCGCCAAATGGGGCCTGTCCGCCTTTGTAGATTCCGGTAACGCCTTCGACAATACCAACGTCGATCCAAAGACCGGCGTCGGCGTCGGCATTAACTGGCGTTCGCCGGTTGGCCCGATCCGCATCGATTTTGCCCACCCGCTGGACAAGCATGGCGACCGGATCCGGATACACTTCATCATGGGGCCGGACCTTTAGTCCGCCTTCCCGGTAAAACACCATGCGGCGAATCCTCAAGTACCTGTTTCTGGTTCTCACCGGCCTGCTGGCGCTCGTCCTCGGCGGGCTCGGCATCCTGACCGGTACGGAATCGGGCAGCCGCTGGCTGGTCCACCAGGCCGTAATCTATTTGCCCGGCGAGCTGCAGGTCGCCGGCGTCAACGGCCGACTCATCTCCGGCCTGACGTTGACCGGCGTAGATTACCGGCTGGATCAGACCGCGCTGCGCCTGGAGCGCCTCGAGCTGCGCTGGCGGGCGGCGGCGCTGCTGCACGGCACGCTGCGCATCCGGCAACTCAGGGCGCGGGGGGTTCAGTACCACCAGCCGGAAAGCGCACCGGAGACGGAACCCTTCACATTACCCGAGCGCATTGCCCTGCCGTTTGCCATAGGACTGGACAGGGCGGACATCACCGGCCTGCAGGTGACGCTGGGCAGCGAGCAGTCAGTTGTCGATGAGATAGTGCTTTCGGCGCGAGCGGGCCCACTGCAGGGGCTGGTAGTGAAACAACTCGAGATCAGGACGCCGGGCAGCGCGGCACAGCTGAGCGGCAAAGCCGAGCTGCATCAGCCCTACGCGTTCAGATGCGACATCCGCTGGCACACGCAGCTGCCGGATGCGGTGCCGGCGAACGGGCAGGCGCAGCTGGAGGGCGACTTGACCCGGTTTCGGATCGACCACACCCTCTTCCAGCCCTTCCACGTCACCACCGGCGGCACCGTTCGGCTCGATGCCGATGCCCCGGTATACAAGCTGTCCGGCCATTGGCAAGGTCTGCGCTGGCCATTTTCGGGTACTGACGCCTACATCAGTGCACAGGGCGAGTACACTCTCGAGGGAACGCTGGACGCTTACCTGCTCACGCTGAGCGGTCCGCTCGAAGGCCCGGACATCCCCGCCCTGCAGGTGCGTGCGACGGGGCGCGGTAACCTTCAGCACATCGACCTGCAGCCACTCGATGTCACCGGCCTGGACGGCAGCGCCTCGGCAACCGGCACCCTCGCCTGGGCGCCGCAATTCCGCCTGGGACTGGATATCAAGGGTGCGGACATAGACCCTGCCCAGTACTGGCCGGGGTGGCCGGGGCGGCTGAACCTGGTGACACGGCTCGATATCTCCACCGACGGGGACAGCGTGCTTGTGGCGTTCCACAAGCTGCATCTGCAGGGTGTGCTCCACGGCAGGCCGCTCGCGGCACAGGGTGATCTGGCGCTGCGCGACGGTGTTCCAGGCACCACCGGACTGGTGATCAGTTCCGGGCAGAACCGTATCGAGCTGTCCGGCGTGCTGGACGCTGACAGCGGCCTTCACTACAACGTGGCGGCCCCCGAACTCTCGGCCCTGTTGCCCGGACTCGCCGGCCAGGCCGATGCCAGCGGCATTCTGAAAGGGTCGCTGGAGCGCCTCGCGGGCAGCCTGGACCTGGCGGCACACAAGCTCGCCTATCAGGGCAACAGCATTGGAACGCTGAGCATCAACGCGCAACTCGACCCTGGCCGGCCGGAAGCCGGTCACGCAAGCCTGCACGCCGAGGCCGTGCGTCTCGGCACAGAGCAAATCGACAAGCTGACACTCGAAAGTCATGGCTGGCTCGACAAACATGAAGCCAGCCTGCAGCTGGCGTCAGCGCGCGGGAACGCAACTGTCGAACTGAACGGAAGTTACCGGGATAATGTGTGGGAGGGCCGCCTCGGGACCGCAACCATAGACTTGCGCGAACTGGGCGACTGGCACTTGCGCGATCCTGTACCGCTACGCATCACCGCCGCCGATACCGGTCCGTTCCGCGGGTGCTGGGAGTCCGGGCAGCGCGAGATCTGCCTGCAGGGCGAGCGACGGGCTGAGGTCGCACAGCTGGCGCTTTCGGGCAAGTCCGATGAAGGACATATGCAGGCCAGCGTCGAGATCACCCGACTGAACACCAGCCGTCCCGCAGTTTCCGGCAAGCTCAGCCTCGGCATGCCGGATATCCGCTTTATCGATCCGCTGCTAGCGGACGTTACGGTTGCCGGTGGGCAGGTGACGACCGAGGCACGGCTGACCGGCTACCTGGATTCGCCCGAAGTCACGGGCACGGCAACGCTGGAAAATGGCCTGGTCAATATTCCGGCACTTGGCCTCGAGTTGAATGCCATCGAGCTGCAGGCGCAGGGCAACGGCACCAGCGTGGCATTGAACGGCACGGCGCACTCAGGCGAAGGTAACATCAGGCTGGGGGGCAATCTCAGGCTCGACCCGCAGCAGGACTGGCCCTTCAACCTCAGCCTGAACGGCGAACGCTTTGCAATTGCACGCCTGCCGGACATGGATATTCTGGCCAACCCCGACCTGCAGATCCGCGGCTCATTGAAGCAGGTCGATGTCAGCGGCTCGGTACTCATTCCCCACGCGCGGATCACGCTGAAACAGCTGCCGCCCGACGTGGTCCAAGTCTCGGCCGACCAGGTCATAGTCGGACCCGCTGCGCCACCCGCCGAGGGACGGCCGTCAACCATTCCGGTCAGCGTCAATCTGGTCGCCACACTCGGCGACGATGTCCACTTCGAAGGCCTCGGCATTAGCACCGGCCTGGCCGGGACAATCAACGTGCGCAGCCTCCAGACCCGCACGCTGATCGGTAACGGCGTGGTCGAACTGACCGACGGCCGTTACGAAGGCTACGGCCAGAAGCTCTCCATCCAGCGGGGGCGCCTGCTGTTTGCCGGTCCGCTTGATAATCCCGCGCTGGATGTCCGGGCGACGCGCACAGCAGGCGACGTGATCGCAGGCATAGAACTGTCCGGTACCGTGGAGGCCCCGCAGACTCGCCTGTTTTCCGATCCCGCCATGTCCGACGCGGAAATCATGTCCTACCTGGTGACCGGCAAGCCGCTCAGCGCCGCTTCGAGCGGCAGCGACTCGCAGGCGCTCGCGGCGGCAGCCGCATCACTGGGCGCTAACAGCCCCGTAGCCGCGGAAATCAGCGAGAAACTTGGCATCGATGTGGGCGTGGAGTCCGCCGCCACCACCGGTGCGGAGACCTCACTGGTGGTCGGTAAACAACTGTCACCGCAGTTACGCGTTGAGTATCTTTACGGCATGTTCACCGCGAGCGGCGCGATCCAGTTCGTCTATAAACTCACCAGACACCTCAGTCTTGCGGGTCAGTCGGGTGCCGCGCAATCGATCGATCTCAGATACACTATTAGCCGACCCTGAGTCGGCATTGCACCTGCAGCGCGGCGTCGAGCACACGACGCCGTCGGCGAAAACAGCCCTCAGCTCCCGGAGACAACCTCGGTGACCAGACCGCGCGCTGCGAGCTGTCCGAGCAGGTCATTAAACGCAGCCTGTGCTGCGCTCGCGTCGCCGCGAAACCCCAACTCGACAGAGCGCTCCGGCTCCAGGCGCGGCAGGCTGAACAGTTTCACCCGCGGGTACCGCTGAACCAGCATATCCATGAGGTCGCAAAGGCTGGACTCGGTAACATCGCGCACCTGGACCGAATACTCCGCGACCGGCGCATAACGCTCGGCGTAGCAGGTATCCAGCACCCAGTCGAGCATGGGCCACGCCATTTCCGGGAAGCCGGGAAAAAAATGGTGTTGGTTGACCGTGAAGCCTGGAATGCGGTTATAGGGATTCGGAATCAGCCGACAGTGTTCGGGCAGCTCTGCCATGCGAATGCGGGTGGGGTAGGCCTGCTCGCCGAACTGCTGCTCGATCATGGCGACCGCGTCAGGATGCGACACCAGCCCGGTTTCGAAGGCGCTTGCGGCGGCCTGACGCGTCTGGTCATCGGGTGTGGCGCCGATGCCACCAAAACAAAAGACCGGGATAGTATCGAGCCCGGTCTGGCGCAGGGTTTCGGTCAAACGATCGAGCTCATCACCGACGTAGCGACACCAGGCGACCCGCATACCGCGCCGTGCCACGGTGTCGATGACATGCGGCAGGTGACGGTCGCGCCGCTTGCCGGATAGCAGTTCGTCACCCACCACGACAACGCCAATAGCCTGGTGACCTGTCACAACAATAACTCGACCAAGGCGGACGTCTCCGGCACAGCGGTCCTAAACCGGTTTGCATGGCTGTCGCTCCATGGAGCGACAGCCCTGGCCCGGACGACCTTTGCCGCTCAGCGTGTGGGCGCTGCCGGCGGAGCCTTGTTTGTTTGCCACGCCGAGGGTGAGGCCGAAGCGGGTGCCGCGGCGGCCGAACGCAGGTTGGCACAATGAATAAACGGGGAGGTTCCCTCGGTACTCACGTAGGTAATCAGGCACTCCTTCGCGTTGTCCTCGTCAACGACCTTCCTCACGATCAGATCACCCTCTCGCAGGTAGCTGGTCTGTGCCATTCCGCCCTTGGCGGTGCCGGTACGAGTACCGTAACACTGCAGCGATGGCGAGGTGCTGCCGGTATTCACATAAGCGACCAGGCAGCTCTTGGTGCTGTCCGGATCCACAATCCTGTACACATCAAGATCGCCTTCGCGCAGGTGCCCGCTCGGCACCAGGGTGTCCGAGTCCCTGAATTGACCCGCTGCCGCGTTCTTGTAGCAGTCAATCGCAGGCGACGTGCCCGCGGTGCTCACGTAGGCAACCAGGCAGGAAACGTTGTTCTCGAAATCCTTGAGTTTTCGAACAATCAGTTTGCCCTCTTTGAAGTGCCCGACCTGGTCGATTCTGGACCTGAAACCCGAGACCACGTCATAACAGGTCATGCTGGGACTTGTGCCTATGGTGCGGACGTAGAACGCCAGGCAGATTCTGTTGCTCTCGAGGTCGGAGATGGTACGCACGATGAGATCGCTTTCGCGCATCTGGCCGGTCTGGACCAGCAGCGTGGACTGATAGTCTCCGGCCTGGGAGAGAAGCGGCAGGGCGCATGCAAGCAAAAGTAGGAACCGTTTCATGGCTAGACTCCAGGTGTATTTTTTATTTATCTATGGCGTTTTACAGGCTGGCGTAGAGGCAACACTCAACTGATGAACACCAACTGTCGGGTCAATCTTGTCATAGCGCCGCGATAAAGCAATACGCCTCCAGCTGTTATTGTAGTACACGCCGAGTGCTTTCAGGCAGGTCGGGCGCGCAGATGTTGCGGCGACAAGAACGCAACGCAGACGCTTGTGCTGTCTGGCCCGGCGGGTTCCGGCGTCGCCGGCCATGCCATCCGCGGCCGACTGTTGCAGTGCGTTGAATCCGTTGCAGCGTGTTGCATGTGCCTGGAAACCTGCTGACACCGCATAAAGTTCAACAGCTTAAAGTGCAAATCTGCCACTGGACAAGGTTGGCAGCGTTGCAACGCGTTACGCAGCGCAACTTTTCATCCTCTGTAAAAACAATATGTTGTGGATTGGTACATAGATTGCAGAATATTATGAAAATGCCCTGCGGAGTTCGGCGAGCTGCTGATGTGCGTCGCTGCGCGGGTGATAAGCAACAGTGTCGGGGACCAGCCTGTGGTATCGGTAGTCTATAATTTTTCAACAGAGTCCCCTGTCTGCAAGGCCCTATGCTAATAAGGGCGGGCGGCGCCGGTGTGTCAGGACCGGCGATCAGTTCGAGGTTCAGCTTTTCAAAATGGCGAGTGGAGATACTACGGTGATTCGGAAAACAACTCTTTCAAGGCTGTCTGCTGCGGCACTTTGCATTGGGTGCGCCACAGCAGCCAACGTTGCACAGGCATTCGATTTCGGCAACATGATGAACCCGTCGCGCTGGTTCGACAATGACCGCTACGACCGAGACTACTATCGCGGCTATGGCTATGGCCCTTACGGCGGCTATGGCTATGGCCCTTACGGCGGCTACGGGGGGCCCTATGGCGGCGGCCCGTGGGGCGGCGGTTACCCCGGCTACGGGTGGGGTGGTTACCCCGGCTACGGCGGCGGCTACCCAAGCACCATCGTGGTAAACCCGACACCGGGAACCAGCAACGAGGCACCTGCGCCGCGGCTGCCGGAGTGAGGCGCGCCTGACCGACGCGCTTCACTGGCAGCAACCGACTATCCCTGTAACCCGACCAAACGGGGGTGACCGGGCTGCCGCCGCTTCGACACCAGCAAAAGCCTGCCGTCATTGCGGCGGGCTTTGTTGATTCCGGAAAGGCGCCCTATAGGCTCATCGGCACTGATTCATTAGAATGCGCCCATGAGCATCGATCAGGCAAAGTCACAACTCATGGAGTTCGGCCGGTATGCCCACGGGCGCAGCTGGGTGCCCGCCACCAGCGGTAATTTTTCCCAGCGCATCGCCCCTGATGAAATCCTCATCACCGCCTCGGGCGTGCACAAAGGCTATCTGACCGAAGACGACTTTCTGCGCATAAGCCTCGCAGGGACACCGCTCGATCCCAAAACACCGTCCGCCGAAACACATCTGCACCTGCAGCTTTACCAACACTACCCTGCGGCCAACTGCGTATTGCATGTGCACACCATTGCAGCCACTATCCTTTCAGACATTGCGGGACCCGCCGTGCGCTTTTCGCAGCTCGAACTGCTCAAGGCTTTTGACGGCATCAATACCCACGAGGTGGACTGCACGCTGCCGGTCATCCCCAACAGCCAGAATATGCAGACACTGGCCGCCGCCGTCGAGCCATACTTCTCGGAGCCGATCCTGCCCGCCTATCTGATCAGCGGTCACGGGGTTTACGTCTGGGGCAATGACTACCCGGGTGCCTTCCGGCATCTGGAGGCACTGGATTTTCTCCTCAGCTGCGCCATCGCAAGGCCCGGCATCATGCAAACCTGACGGCGCGCTTTCGTTGTATAATCCCAGGCGCCATCACACCTGCACAGGGCCCTGACAATGAGCACACTGGCTGTCTATTCCTCACCGGATACGCGCCCCCGGGTACTGCACGATTTCGACGACATCGCATCGGTACTCGGCGGGATCGGTGTACTGTTCGAGCATTGGGAAGCGAACCGGCCGCTCGCCGGTGACGCCGACCCGCAGAGCATACTGGCGGCCTACCAGGACAGCATCGACCGTCTGAACGAGCGCTTCGGCTTTCAGTCAGCCGACGTGATCAGCCTGCAAGCCGATCACCCGCAGAAGGACACGTTGCGCAACAAGTTCCTCTCAGAGCATGTGCACGCGGACTTCGAAGTGCGTTTCTTTGTCGACGGCAAGGGGCTTTTCTATATTCACAAGAACAACCAGGTCTACCTGGTGCTGTGCACCCGGGGCGACCTGATCAGTGTGCCGGCGGATACCACGCACTGGTTCGATATGGGAACAGAACCCTGTCTGCAATGCATCCGCCTGTTCACCACAGAGGACGGCTGGGTCGCCGACTTCACCGGCAGCGACATCGCACGACACTACCCCGACTTTGACGAGTTCGAGCGGACTTTCGCACCGGCAAAGGCATGATCAAGGCGGTTCTCACCGACATCGAAGGCACCACGTCCTCGATATCATTCGTTCACGATGTGCTGTTTCCCTATGCCCGCGAACACCTGCCCGCCTATGTCCGCACGCACCTCGACGATCCGCAACTGAAATCCATACTGGACGCGGTTGGCGAGGAAGCCGCTCGCACCTTATCGACCGACGAGGCCATCGCCCGGTTGATCCAGTGGATCGATGAAGACCGGAAAGTTACACCATTGAAAGCGCTGCAGGGCCTGATCTGGGAAAACGGCTATCGCCGCGGGGATTTCTTCGGCGACGTTTACGCGGACACGGTGACCGCCTTCGGGGAATGGCGCGCGCGCGGAGTACCGATCTATATCTACTCTTCCGGCTCGGTCTACGCACAGAAGCTGCTGTTTGCCCACACCCCGCACGGCGATCTCACCTCCCTGTTATCCGGTTATTTTGATACCAATGTGGGCAAAAAGACCGACGCCCGATCCTATACCGCCATCAGCGATGAACTGCAGTTGAATGCAGCGGACATACTGTTCTGTTCGGATATTGCCGCGGAACTGGACGCAGCCCGCGCCGCCGGCATGCAAACCTGCTGCTTTGTGCGCGAAGGCACAGCCCCCCGCGACACCGGGCACCCTGTCGTCACAACGTTCGAAGCAGTGGATTTGTCGGCGTTTTAGTACCTGAGAACCGCGAGAACCGCCTCGATGGTGGGCGAAGCGGCGAACAGAATGTCGATGCGGGGCCGGCCGGATCGCTTTCGCATCACTTTGCATCGCAACCGACCTCTGCGCCATGAGCGCGCCCGGGATGCCCGGTTGTAGTGCGCCGGCGCGGAAACTTGCCTCGCGCATACCGCGCACCGCCGGGGGCGGGATAGGCGTTCGTCCATTATAGTCGCCTGCTGTCGGCGCTGTCGAATTCGAGCGTAAACATGCGCAGTGTTGCCACGCTGCCCTCGATCCGGCCGACCACCGGGTGTTTTCCCAACCATTACCGTGGCCTGTAGCCGCCGGAAATTGATCCGTGACAAGCGAACCCCAGTTTGGCGTTGATAGCTCACCACCAACTGGTATGCTTTTCGCATTCTCCGTGGACACACAAACTAACGCGTTCCGCGTTAAACAGGGAACAGCTCGTCAAGCATGCCGACAGTGACTGCGAAACACAGCAGAAGGCAGTTTTTCAACCTCTGGTTGACACTGCTGCTGATCTGGCTGGTCGCCAACGACTCGCTGGCGATCGGCGTGGTGGTGGTCGGCATTATCCTCGCCGACATCCTGGCGCTGGCGTTTACACGCTTTTCCACGGTCTATGCCGATATCCGCTGGTCGCCCCGGGTGCTGGTTTACGTGGTCGCTTACCTGGGTATGTTCCTTTGGGAACTGGTCCTGGCCAACCTAAACGTCCTGCGACTGGTGATGTCGCCCCGGATAAATATCCATCCGGGCATTGTGGAGATCAGGACAAAACTGAAATCACCCCTTGGCCGCCTGGTACTCGCCAACTCCATCACGCTCACGCCGGGCACCCTGGTGGTGGATATCCGGGACGATGCCCTGTTTATCCACTGGATCAACGTCTCATCCAAAGACCCGGTCGCGGCAACCCGCGAAATCGCCGGCAAGTTCGAAAAGTACCTGGAGGTCATTTATGGCTGAGACAGCGTTGACCTGCGCTTACGTGCTGATTTTTTTCAGTATCGTTTTCGGCATCCTGCGCCTGATACTGGGAAGCCGGACGGTTGACCGCGTGATCGCCATCGACCTGATGACTGTTGTATCCATTGCGCTGATCGCGCTGTACGCCGACCACGCGGGACGCTTCATCTATCTCGACGTTGCCCTGGTCTATGGGTTATTGAGTTTTCTTGGCGTGCTGGCCGTGGCGCGCTACCTGGAGGACGGCCTTTAACGGTCGGTTGAGGAACGCGTCGCATGATTGAGATACTCATGATTCTGCTCTGCGCCGGCATCCTGATCAGCGGGATACTGGCGGTACGACTGGAGAGCATGGTCGGCGCGGTCGTCAGCGCGGGCCTGGCCAGCCTGTTTGCGGCAGTTACCTACGTCATCCTCGCTGCCCCGGATGTCGCCATGACTGAAGCTTCCATAGGATCAGGGCTTTCCACGGTCATTTTCCTGTATGCCATTCGCAAGACCCGCGGGGAGGATTGAGCCTTGATGGAGCTGCTTGGCAGTTTTACGGTTCTGGCAGGATCCGTATTCCTGTTTTCGGCGGGGCTCGGCGTGCTGCGGATGCCGGACAGCTACAACCGCATCCAGACCGGCACCAAGGCGTCAACCCTGGGAACGATCCTGATACTGACGGGGCTCGCCATCCTGCACCCGGCCTGGACCTGGAAGCTGCTGATCCTGATTTTTTTCGTCCTGCTGACCAACCCGGTGTCTTCGCATGCGCTGGCGCGCGCGGCGCACGCCATACATGTCGCGGAGGCCGAGGAAACGGTCGTCGACGAACTGGAAGAAGAAGAAAACAACGCCCATGCCGAGGAGCGGACGTGAACCGGTTTGCGCCTCGGCCCGCCGGTATGCCCGCCCCCAGCGCCGCGCCACGGTGTTTGACGCCAGGACCGGGAATGTAAACCCCATGCTCAAACGGCTGTTCATATTCTTCACGCTCATTCTGGTCGCCGCGATCTTTTCCGACGTCGCGCTGAACTATTCCGAGCACACCGAACTATCCAGACTGGCGCAGCACTATGCCAGCAAGGGCCCCGAAGAACTGGGGGCGGCCAACCTGGTAACCTCGGTGGTGGTGACCTACCGTGGCCTCGATACGCTTGGCGAAGTCACCGTGCTGTTTATTTCCGCCGCGGGTGTCGGCCTGATGCTGCGCCGCCGCAAGCACCCGGACACCGTCGTTCCCGCACGAAAACCGGCGAGCGAACTGGTAGAGACGGCCGCCCGTTTGCTGATGCCCATGGTGTTTGTGTTCGGCGTCTATGTATTTGCCAACGGCCACCTGACACCGGGCGGCGGGTTTCAGGGCGGGGCCATTATCGCCAGCGGCGTTCTGCTGTTGCTGCTCGCGATGCCGCAGGCGCAACTCAGTCACCGTCTGATCGGTTTCACCGAGTCCCTGTCCGGCTTCAGCTATGTCGTTGTCGGGGTACTCGGCATCGTGCTGGCCGGCGGATTTCTGGATAACCGCATCTTGCCACTCGGCAGTTTCGGTTCGTTGTTCAGCGCCGGGGCAATTCCCATCATTTATGTTTTCGTCGGACTCAAGGTGGGTTCGGAACTCAGCGCGGTAGTCGACCGCTTCCGTTCCGACGAGTCCAAACCGGAGCTGTGACAGACATGACCGGCCTGCCTGTTTCGACCTATGTACTGTCCACCGGCCTGGCCCTGATCCTGATTGGCCTGTGGGGCCTGCTCATGCAAAAGAATATCATTCGCATGATTATAGGCTTTTCGCTGGTTGATACCGGTATTCACATGGTGATGATTGCCATCGGCTATGTCACCGGCGGCACCGCGCCCATAATCGACTCGGCTGTCCCTATCAAGGACGCGGCGACGCGCGTCGTGGACCCGGTGCCCTCGGCACTGGTGCTCACCGCAATCGTGATCGGCCTGGGCGTAACCGCGGTGATGCTGTCTTACGCCGTCAACATCTACCGCGAGAAGAAAAGCCTGTCGATCGACGACTGCTCGGAGTCCAAATGGTAGCAGCCGTGTTTCACCCGCTCGGGATCTTTATTGTCGCGCTCGGCACCGCCTTCCTGACCCCGTTGCTGTTTCGCAAGCGCGAAGGGTTCGCGAGCCTGATATTCATGCTGGCATTGGCTGCCATGGCGACAATCGCCGCTGCCGGCTTCCTGGCTCTGGCCAACGGCGCCCCGACTATCGAAATCGAAACCGCGGGCATCGCCCCGCCCTTTGCCATCAACCTGCGCTTCGGTCTGTACGAGAGCTTTTTCGTCTTCGCTGTGAACCTGGCGGCGCTGCTGGCTGCCTGGCACTACCTGCCGCGGCTGCGCAAACATGCCGCGACCCTGCTGCTGTTTATTATCATGGTGATGGGCATCGACGGCATGGTGATGACCCGCGACCTGTTCAATTTGTTTATTTTCATCGAAATCACCTCCATCGCCACTTACACCCTGATCGGTTTCGAGCGCGAGGCGGGGATGCTGTCGGCCGGGTTCAAATACATTATCGCCACTTCGATCGCCTCGGCATTTTTCCTGCTGGGAACCATCTTTGTCTATTACCAGACCGGCACGCTCAACATCGACGATATCATCGCCCATCAGAGCGCCATCGGCGGACCCATCGGTTTCGTCGCCTTGCTGCTGCTACTGACCAGCCTGCTGATCGAGCTGAAGCCCTACCCTGCCAACGGCTGGGGCCTGGATGTCTATGAGACTGCGCCCAGCGCGATCGCCTCGATGATTTCAGTGGGCGTTTCGGCGGGCGTGATATTCGCCCTGTACAAGGTACAGCCGCTGTTCGGCGACTTCCTCACCAGCATCGCGGTTGTCGGCGGCATCACCTTCCTTGCGTCCAATGTCATCGGACTCAGGCAGAACAACGTCAAGCGCCTGCTGGGCTATTCATCCATCGGCCAAATGGGCCTGATGGTCCTGGCAATGGCGCTGCTGCAGCAACACGGCCAGCACACTCACCTGGCGCTGATCGTGGGCGGACTGTTCCTCAACCACCTGCTGGCCAAGGCCGGCCTGTTCTGGCTGGCCGGCGTGGTGCAGCGCGACACCGTGCGTGGCTGGGCGGGTGTCGCGGGCAAGCCCCTGCTGTTGCTGGTGCTCGGCGTCTGCCTCGCAGCGCTGATCGGGCTGCCGCCGTTCCCGGGTTTCTGGGCCAAGTGGGGACTGGTCATGGAACTGGCTGTCGACAACCTCTACGGCTGGATCGCGCTGGTGCTGGTCGGATCGCTGCTGGAAGCGGCCTACCTGTTTCGCTGGTTCGGCCATGCACTGCGCGCCGACGACAGCGAACCGGTGAACGTCGGCGTGGCGCCGCTTCTGCCCCCGGCTGCTGCTGCCGCACTGCTCGCGGTCGCCGGTTATTTCACCGCGCGAAGCGCCGGCGTGGTGCCCGGGCAGCTGTTGCTGCCGGTGTACGCCGCGGGCGCGCTGTTCCTGCTCGACGGCCTGCCGGGCCGTCTGAAGAGCCTGGCCATGCTCGCCGTGGTGGCGGGCGGCGGCTTCTGGGTGGCAGGCGACCTGCAAGGGCTGAACCGTATTTTCGCCCTGATCCTGGTGGCCGGCGGCCTGCTCATGGCTGTCGCCACGCTCTACCGCGGCGATGCGCGCAAGGGCTTCTATCCCCTGCTGGCGGCGCTGCTGCTGTCGCTGGCGACCCTGCTGACCGCGCACACCAGCCTGGAGTTTTTCACCAGCTGGGAACTCATGACGCTGAGTTCCTACCTGCTGGTGACGCTGGGGCGCGACGGCGTCAAGCCGGCGCTGTCCTACCTGCTGTTCTCGCTGGGTTCGGCGTTCCTGATACTGGCGGGATTTGCTGTCGCCTTCGCCGCCACCGGCTCCATCGAACTGGCCGCACTGGGCAACGCCGGCGACAGTGTGCCGCTGGTGTTCAGCCTGCTGGCACTGGGTTTCGTCATCAAGGCCGGCGCTTTCGGCTTCCATATCTGGCTGCCCGGCGCCTACACGGAAGCCGACGACGACACCACCGCCATCCTCTCGGCGGTGATGAGCAAGGCGAGCATTTTCGGCCTGGTGATTGTCGCCGGCCAGCTGGGCGTGCGCGCCGACATCGGCCTCGAGCCCGCCTACGTACTGGGCTGGATCGGCATGCTGACGGCCACCTTCGGCGCGCTGATGGCGGTATTTCAGGAAGACTTCAAGCGCCTGCTGGCATACTCCAGCATGGGGCAGCTGGGTTATATCGTCGCCGGCATCGCGCTCATGAGTCACCTGGGCTGGGTGGCGGCCCTGTACATGACCGTGAATCATTTCCTCTACAAAGGCGTGCTTTTCCTGGCCGCGGCCGGTGTCATCTACCGCACCAATACCCGCCTGATGTACCAGATGGGCGGCCTGATCAAGAATATGCCGGTGACTTTCGTCGCCGTGATGATGGCCATCATCGCCATGTCGGGTGTGCCGCCGCTGACCGGTTTCGGCGGCAAGTGGCTGCTGTTCAACGCCATGATGGACAAGGGCTGGTACTGGCTGGCGGCGGTCGGCTTCTTTTCCAGCGCGGTGGCATTCCTGTACATGTTCCGCATCCTGCAGACGGTGTTCCTCGGCCAGCGCAAGCTGGCGCACAAGGACCTGCGCGAGGCGCCCCTCATCCTGCTGGTGCCGCAGGTGGTGATGCTCGTCATCATCCTGGTACTGTCGGCGTATCCGAAACTGCTCCTCGACCCGCTGTCGGCGGCCGTCGCGCCGTACGTGCCCGGTGCGCTGCTCTGGGACGGCCTGGCACTGCAGTCCCACCTGGGCTACTGGAACGCCCCGATGATCATGATCATCGTGGGCGGGGTCTGGGCGATACCGCTGATTTTCCTGCTGCTGGTCTCGCTGACCATAAAGATCCAGCCGGTGAAACAGTTCAATATCGTCTACGCGGCGGAACGACCGCACCGCCCGGAAGATACCCACTACGCCTACCGGTTTTTTGCCCACTACGAACGTGCTATTGGTGTACTGGTGAAACCGCATGCGACGGCGTTCTGGTCGGCGGTCAGCGAGTGGAGCCACACTCTGGCTGCGTCGCTGCGGATCCTCTACACCGGGAATGGGCAAACTTATGTGCTTTTCATCCTGGTGTACTTCGTGGCCCTGTACTTCGCCAACACCGGGACGGTGTAAGTCATGGATATCGACTGGTTCCAGAAGATCGGCAACTTCGGCCTCACCCTGCTGATTGTCACGGTATACGGCCTGTTCATGGGTGCGTTTATCGAGCGCATCATCGCCAAGGTGCAGGGTCGTGTCGGCATCCCCTACACCCAGCCGATTATCAATATCCTGCAAACTCTGACCAGACGCACCGCCATCAGCCACGGCATCATGTTCTACCTGGGACCGGTATTCCGCATCGCCGGCGGTGTCGGCACCCTGGCCTTCGTGCCGGTGATTTTCGGCAGCGAGACGTTCAGTAATTTCAGTGGCGCCGGCGACCTGATGCTGGTGATCTACTTCATGTTCTTCGGCCAGCTGGGCATGGCCCTCGGCGCGGGCGAGAGCGGCCACCCCTACGCCGCCATCGGCATCGCCCGCGGTCTGTCGCAGATGACCGCCTACGAGGTGCCGTTCGCGCTCTCGGTGATCGCCATTGTCCTCCAGTACGACACCCTGTCGATCACCGAGATCGTCGCCGCGCAGCAGGGCGGCTGGCAGCACTGGACGCTGTTCACCAACCCGATCGCGGTCGCCGCGGCCATGCTGGCATTTCTCGGCATGACCGGCTATTCGCCCTTCGATATTTTCCTCGCCCCCCAGGAAATCCCCATCGGCCCGCCGACCGAGTTCCACAGCGCCTACCTGTCGCTGCTGCAGACCAACCGCGCCCTGTTCGGCGCGACCAAGCTGGTGCTGTTCATGAACCTGTTTTTCGGCGGTGCCACCGGCTGGGTGGAGCTGGCCATCAAGACCTGGGCCATCTACATGGTAGCGATCGCCGTGGGTGTTGCCTTCCCGCGCTTCCGTATCGATCAGTCGATCCGTTTTTTCTTCAAGATCCCGACTCTGATCGGGATCGCATCCATCGTCTACGTACAGATGGCGCTGGTGCGTTAAGCGCGCAACCGCCACGAGTCGCCGACAAGGAGTAGTGAATTATGATCAAGAGCCTGAGCACTGACGCCACGCTGGCCAACGCCGGACTGTCCGCCGAAGAGCAGGACCTGTTCAGCAACGCCCGCCCCACGGCCTATGAACCCTACTCCATCAAGGCTGTCGAGGATTTCGCCAACTGGTGCCGCGCAAACTCGCTGTGGATCCTGGCCTTCGGCACGGGTTGCGGAGCCATCGAGCTGCGCCCGCTGATGACCGCGCGCTTCGATGCCAACCGCATCGGCGTCGCCGGCCGACCAACGCCGCGCCAGGCGTCGGTGTTCATCATCGGCGGCTATTCCTCGGTAAAGACACTGAAACGCATCGTGCGCAGCTATGAACAGATGCAGGGTCCCAAATTCGTCATCGCGCTGGGCATCTGCCCGGTCAACGGCGGCATGTACTGGGACAGCTACAACACCATCAAGCGGCTCGACCAGTACATCCCGGTCGACCTCTATATCACCGGCTGCATGCCGCGGCCCGAAGTCCTGGTGGCGGGCGCGCTGGAGCTGAAGAAGATGATCAAGGAAGGCCGCTGCGACGGCGCCAACCGCTACGTCGAGAACTTCGACTGGTACAAGGCCAACCAGAAGAAGGTCATCAAGAAGTGGGACATGCCCGACTACAACTGGTAAAAAGCGGTCACCCGGAGAAACCCTGATGAACAGCATGCTGGAAAGACTGTCGAAAGAGTTCCGTGTCACCGATATCACCGAGCGACACCCCGGGCTGACCACGCTTACGGCGGACAAGGACGTGGCGGAAACCCTGCTGCGCGAGCTGCGCGACCGGGAGGGTTATACACACCTGAACTTCATGACCGCCATCGACTATATCGAGCGCGGCGTCTTCACGCTGGTGTACATGCTGCACAACTACGCGACCAAATCGACCCTTAGCGTCCACGTCAATATCGACCGCGTCAACGCCGAGATGACCTCCATCCACACCCTCTGGGCGCAGGCCTGGACCTACCAGCGCGAACTGCGCGAGTTGTGGGGCATCAACTTCCCGGGCAGTCCGCGGGTGGAAGAGGATTTCTGCCTGGAGGGCTGGGAGGAGATCCCGCCGATGCGCCGGGAGTTCGATACCGTGGAGTATTGCGAACGCACCTTCACCAGTCGCGAAGGACGCGGCACCGTCAACCCGCGCGAGCACATGGCCGAAATCATTTTCCCCAACCGCGGGGGTGACAAATAATGCCACAGCCGCCCACGCATTCCTCCTCACTGGACATGGCCCAGCCGGAACCGATCGATCTTTCCTCGGGTAAATACGTCAAGCTCTGGCAAGGGCCTCAGCACCCCGGAATCACCGGCAACATGTCGCTGGAACTGACCCTGTGCGGTGATGAAATCGTGGAGTGCAAGACGCACGTCGGCTACCTGCACCGCGGCTTCGAGAAGTTCATGGAGCGGCGCACCTATATCCAGAACTTCACCGTGGTATGCCGTATCGCCGTGCCGGAACCGACTTTTAACGAATACCTGTATTCGGCGGCCATTGAGGAACTCGCCGGCATCGAGGTGCCCGAACGCGCCAACTGGCTGCGTGCCCTGAACCTGGAAATGATGCGCCTCGCCAGCTTCCTGATGTGGACCGGCGGCATGAGTGGTGCGTTCGGCCTGTACACCGTGCCCAACTGGACGCTGACTTACCGGGATTACATCCTCGACCTGTTCGAGGAACTGACCGGCGCGCGCATCTACCACATGTACATCGTTCCCGGCGGCGTGCGCAACGTGCTGCCCGACGGCTGGAAGGCGCGTGCCCTGGAAATCCTCAAGGGCACCGAGAAGATGATGCGCGAGGTCGACCGGGTGATGATGAACAACGCGGTGTTCAAAGCACGCTCCAAGGGGCTGGGCCTTATCCCGCCGGATATGGTCGACCCCTATGGCATCGTCGGTCCCAACGCGCGTGCCGCCGGTTTCAAGCGCGACCTGCGCAAGGACGAACCCTACCTGGTCTACGACCAGCTCGATTTCGAAGTCGTCACCGCTACCGCATCGGACGCCTACGAACGCGCCTGGGTGCGGCAACAGGAAATTTTCCAGTGCATCAATCTTATCCGCCAGATGCTCGAACGCATGCCGGACAGCGGTCCCTTCCAGGCGCAGATGCCCAATGTACTGCACTGGAAGATCCCGCCCGGTGAGACTTATCTCAAGGCCGAGTGTACGCGCGGCGAATACGGCTATTACGTGGTCACCGACGGCAGCGAATACGTGCGCCGTGTACACGTGCGCGGCCCGAGCTACACCCATGCCATTGCCGTCATGGAACGGTTGGCGGTGGGCACCAACATTGCCGACATTGCCGGCCTCATGGTGTCGCTGCACACCTATCCGCCGGAAATAGAGAGGTAGACTGATGAGCCTCAAGGACCTGATTTCCCCCTTCTTCGTCTGGCAACGCGCCTTCGAGAAGCCCTACACCGTTGGACTCAAGCCTATCGTGGAGCGCCCCGGCGCCCCGGCCTACCGCGGGTTTCATATCAACATGAGCGACGACTGCGTGGGCTGCGGCAGTTGTTTCACCATCTGCCAGAACCATGCCATTGACATGGTCAAGGTGGACGGTCTGGAGGCGCACGGCGGAGACAGCGGCCTGCGGCCGCGCTTCGACTACGGACGCTGCTGCTGGTGCGGCCTGTGCGTCGACATCTGCACCGCCGGATCACTGCGCATGACCAACGAGTACGCCTGGTTTACCACCAATCCGGACGACTTCCGATTCGTGGCCGGTATGGAAAACAAGAGCTGGGATGGTCGCACCGGTGGCTATCACCGCCACCCCGACTATCACCTGTTCCCGCCGAAGCGCATCGAGATGGAAATGCTCGCGCCCGAGGAGAGCGTCGCGTCGTTCACCGAGGTGGCCAAAGGCTACACCGAGGAACAGGCAAAACTCGAAGCCGACCGCTGCGTGGAGTGCGGTATCTGTGTAGCGACCTGCCCCGCGCACATGGATGTTCCCGACTACATCCACAGCATCCGCGACGGCGACTACGAAAAGGGTCTGCAGCTGATGTACCGCACCAATCCCTTCCCGGCGACCTGCGGGCGTATCTGCACGCGGCGCTGCGAGTCGGTTTGCCCGGTGGGCATTCAGGGCGAGCCGGTGGCAATCCGCTGGCTGAAGCGGTTTATCGTCGACCAGGTAGCAGAAGCGGACTATGCGCGCATCCTGCCCAACGTCGAGGCGGACACCGGCAAACGCATTGCCATCGTCGGTGCAGGCCCCGGGGGCTTAAGCGCCGCCTATTACCTGCGACTCAAGGGGCACGCGGTCGAGGTGTTCGAATCCCAGGCGCAGGCCGGCGGCATGCTGCGCTACGGCGTGCCCAGTTACCGGCTGCCGGACCCGGCACTGGACAAGGACATCGAGCACATCCGCTCGCTGGGCGTAGAGATCCACTTCAACCACAGCATCGGCCGGGATACCGCGTTCTCCGACCTGCTGGACAACTATGACGCCGTGTTCGTATCCACGGGGCTCAACGTGCCGTCGCAGATGCGCATCCAGGGTGAGGACCACCCGCGCGTCATGGACGGGCTGAAACTGCTCGACGATGTTGCCAATGGCAAAGACCCGCAGATCGGTACCAGCGTCGCGGTCATCGGCGGCGGCAATGTCGCCATGGACGCCGCAAGAGTTTCGCGCCGGCTCGGCGCCGAGGTTACCGTGCTCTACCGGCGACGTATCGAGGACATGCCGGCTGACACCGAGGAAATCCATGAGGCGCAGGCCGAAGGCTGCATCTTCGTGACCCAGGCCATCCCCGTCGAAGCGCTGAACGCCGCGCAGAGCGACCAGGTGACGCTGAAATGGGGCGAAGCGGAAATGCTTCAGGACCCCAAAGGCGGCCGGCCACGACCAGTGCTGCAGGAGGAGCGCATGCACCTGGACACCTTCGACACAGTCGTTTCGGCCATCGGCCAGGGCAGCAACCTGGACTATATCCCCACCGAAATCTCCGACCAGTTGCAGATCAAGTGGGGCAAGTTTATCCCCGGCGACTACCAGCAGATGGTGCTGAACAAACTGTTCGTCGGCGGTGATGTGGCCAATGCCACTGCCGACGCCATCAGCGCCATAGAAGACGGCCACCACGCTGCGCGCGGCATCCACCGGTTTCTCGATACCGGCCAGCGAGGATAGTTTTTTATTCAACCACCGTGACCGCCCTTGAGTCACGGTCTGCATCAGAGGCAGAGAATGCCATGAATACCGTCGACGAAATTCTCGATTACGCCATCGACCAGGAACAACAGGCCGCCGACTTCTATGCCGACATGGCGAAGCGCGCTGAAAAAGGCGGCATGAAGGAGATCTTTCTGGAGTTTTCGGCCGAGGAAGAACGCCACCGTGACAAGCTGCTCAACGTCAAGCAGGGCGACCAGGAACTGCACGCCAACCAGGCGGTGATCAATCTGAAAATCAGTGACTACCTTGTGGACGTCGAACCCCACGAAAACATCAGCTACCAGGATGCCCTGATCGTCGCCATGAAACGCGAGCGCGCCGCCTTCCGCCTGTATTCCGACATGGCCGAAAAAGTTACCGAGCCGGCACTACAGGACGTGTTTCTCGGCCTGGCCAAGGAAGAAGCCAAACACAAACTGTTCTTCGAATCGGAGTATGACGAGCGGGTGCTGAAGGACAACTGAGCGACCGTCAAATGGTGCGCCGCCGCGCTTTGGCCGGCTGAGTCCGCATGACAGACAACTGGAGCTGTAACCTGTCGGTCAAACGGGAACACTCAAGGCGCGGGGTTAGCGGGTTGTCGAGCGAATTCCGCAAGCGCCGGGTAGCGGCTGGTATCAGACACGATCATCGCTTTGCTTTCTTGATCTCGTACATCCGCGCATCTCCCTCTGCAAGCAACTGTTCCACGGTATGATGCTGCTCAGGGTCATACTCTACGACGCCATACGAAAACGCAATATCATAACCACGACTGGCCTCTTTATTGTAGCTTTCGATTGACTGGGCGAGTCTGCCAACCGCCTGCTCGACCAGTTCCCTGGAAGTATTCGTAAGCAGCATGACAAACTCATCGCCCCCCAGTCGCGCAAACAGGTCCGAATCCCGGCAGGTGTTTTTCAGATGTTCGGCAAAGGCCCTCAATGCGCGATCACCTTCGGCGTGTCCGCACTTGTCATTAATCGGTTTGAAGTTATCCAGGTCCAGGAACACCAGCGATGCGGGACTCTTTTCCCGGGAGCAGAGGTGCAGACTGTATTCGGCGAGCGTCAGAAAGCCGCGGCGATTCGATATATTCGTCAGCTCGTCCATTGTTGCCAACTGAACCGCAGCCAGTTCGCGTTCAACCATGGCGGCAAGATCGCTGAGCGCCTGGCGGTCTTCCTCGTCCAGGGTCCTCGGCTCGCGGTCAATAATGCAAAGCGTTCCAAGCTTGTGCCCGTTCAACGCCCTCAGGGGACAACCGGCATAGAAACGGATGTGCGGCTCACCCACGACCAGCGGGTTGTCTGCGAAACGTTCGTCCTCTTTGGTATCGGGGATAATAAATATCTCGTTGCCCAGGATCGCGTGGCCACAGAATGACACGCGGCGTGGCGTACTGCTTATGCTTAGCCCGACACAGGACTTGAACCACTGCCGGTCATCATCGACGAGGCTGACAAGCGCAATCGGGACCCCGAGCATCCGTTTCGCCATGCGTGTCAGGCGATCAAAACGCTGCTCCGACGGGGTATCCAGAATACTGAGTGAGCGGAGTGTATCGAGCCGGCCCTGCTCGTCCCGGGAATTGTCCGGCTCCTTCAATGCGGCATCCTCATTTCGATAACCCGCATAGACCCGGTTCGCACCGGGCGCATGGGAACAAAACCGAAACATCTTTGTACCGAACCATCACGCCTTCCTTCTACACGATCAGTCAAGCGTTCAGACTATATACGGGATCAGGAGTTCAGAAGCCGCTTGATTTCACCACCACCCGTATGGCAACAGCATGTATTCCAAAGCCCCTCCACCCGGCGGACGGGGCTGGGCTTCTGCCGGGCACCATATACGGCCTGCAAGCGTTTTGCGTAGCGCCCCCGGCAGGCCGATTGTCAGCCGCCGTCTTTTTCCCGGTACGGATATTTAGTGTGACCAAAGCGAATCACCAATATAGCGAAAGCAATGAGCAGAGCGGCCGCGGCAACGCCTAACATTCTCCAGGTATCCAGGTTCTTCATATCCAGGATCAGATAACGTGCCAGCGCGACGATGGCGATATACAGTGGCATTCGAACGGGCAGCTTTCCGGAATCGAGATAGATAGCTATCATTGCGAGTACTTCGAGATATATAAACAAAAGCAGGAGATCTGCCAAAGTCACGGTTTTTGCCTGAATCATGGAGAATATCTCGAACCCGACGGCGATCAGGGTAGCAACCGCAATAACCAGCAGACCCACGTCTTGCGCCCACGTAAGCGCTGTATGCCCGATGCTTCTTATGTTATTCACAGTTTATCGCCTCCTCGATTCTGCGGATAAGGAACAAGTTATAGCCCTCGCACAACGGGCACATCCTTTTAACCCACCTGCCAGCTGTCTTACTCAATGCGCCCGCGATGCCGGCCCATGAGAAAAGAATAAAATTCGAAATAGAATGAATACGAGTTGAGGCACCGCGCGCCAGACAGAAGTATTCGTCCAGACCGGATGGCGAAGACCATCCAGACCCGAGGCGGTCGGCTCCGATGGCCTGTCGCACACGGCCGCCTCCACCCGCGGTCGTGGCCGGAACGGCTGGTCGGGAGTGGCGCAGCAAACCGCCAGCCGCACTACACCTGGTAAGTTGACGAAGCGGTGTCGCCGCCCGTGCCGGTCCAGTTTGTGTGGAAAAAATCACCGCGCGGGCGGTCAATCCGCTCGTAGGTGTGCGCGCCGAAA
>JAJDOI010000068.1 GCA_022340245.1 Thiogranum sp. | reverse complement strand
TCGATGAACAGAAAATGGAAGTACGGCAGGTGTGGGAGTACGGAACAAATATCCCCGAGCGTTTGTATGCAGGCCATATCGGCGATGCGAACTGGATGAAAACCACCGGCAATGTCTTGATCACCTTCGGTGGCACCAGTTATACCGGCGGCACAGCCAATGCCAACCAGGGACTGGGTGAAGTCTCCACGAGGATTATTGAAGTCACACACGCCACGCCTGCGGTAAAGGTATTCGACCTGCTGGTTTACGATCCGGAACCGCATGCCCGGATGCAGGTCTACCGAAGCGAGCGAATTCCGGACTTGTATCCGGTGGATACGGACGCTGACGGCATCCCCGATTACAAGGACAACTGCCGGCTGCTCCCGAACGGACCGCTCAACCCGGGTGATGCAGCAGCCAGCCAGCTGGACACCGACGGGGACGGTATTGGAGACGTGTGCGATGACGACGGTCATAACAACGCCGCGACCGGCAATCGCGTATTCGAAAGCCGCCGGGTTTCGCTGAAAGACTGAGCGGATTGTAATCGGGCCCGCAGATAACCTGTGTGAGACGGCCCGACTAATCGGCCTCCAGCGGGAAGCAAAACCGGGCGGCGAGGTCAGCGACCGGGCCGACGACTCGAATCAGGCGCCGGCTGCGGGTCGACACCTGCGGCCTGGAGTCCACCGGGCAAGACACTGAGCCAGCCGACGCCGGGCAGACGCAACGCACGCTTCCCGAAATCGATACCTGCGCTCAGACCGAGAACGTTCAGCTCGACCCCCTCCTCCCGCGCCACCCCCAGCCCAAGCAGGCCGTACAAGGACACCTGCCATCCCGTGCCGCTGGGCATATGGTCCAGTATCCGTCCGTTTGGCAGGAAATCCTTACCGATTGCCGTGGGTGGCAGATCGAGCCCCAGCTCGGGCACCTGCCGCGCCACGTAGGCGGTAAAGGTGTTGCTATTGGGTCCAGGCCACAGTCGGTATTCGTTCGCGTAGGGATACGTCGCGGTCGCCGCTTCGATACGGTCGATCAGTGCTTCGACGCCCGCGCCGCGGCGTTCCAGTAACAGATCGGGCTGCGCGCCATACCAGAACAGGTCCGCCGGACCGCGTTGCGCCTTAACCACGGGTTTTTCCCACCGGATCGCCTGATAGACCGTGTAGTCTGCGGCATTCTGCCGCTTGGTGGCGATCCAGCTGTGGATTGCGAAGGCTCCCCGCCAGTTGTACGCGCGTGCACCGTACACCTGTATCAGCGCCGCCGACTCTCGTGCGGGCGCCGGAGCCAGCCCGCTGCTGGCGCGATTCGCCACGCGCCAGTCGGTATCCAGGTCCAGATTTCCGAACAGCAATACGCTCAACGGCCCCAGCAGCAGCAGTGCGACCAGGACCAGCACGCGCTTCGGCCACTTCAGCACTCCGGGTCGTATATTACCGGCCGCGCGCATTTGCTGGTGCACCCACCACCGGGGAATGCCGACGACGGCCGGTTTCGATCGGGAACCGATCCGGCGGGCAGCCATAGTCCATGCACCCGGCAACATCACGGCGGCCGACATCAGACAGTGTGAACCTTAACCGCCTGTCCACGGGGATGGTGCGCCGGACTCGTGCAGTGTTCACGGTAACCGTGCCGCAATCAGGAACAGGACGATCGCCCGCCGAACCGGCGACGCAGAAGGAATGCAAACACGCCCGCCATACCAAGCAGGAGTGCAACTGCGGCGGCGATCTTTTTGACGGGGTACGCCCTCCCCACCACTGTGCAGGTACCGCGCTGTGATCCACTGTCAAAGCTTGTCCCGCCCAGGAACACGAAAGCGGCGCCCTCGTTTTTCTGGCCGCAATCGTAGTGGTATGCGCCGACAATGACATCATCAAAGCCATCGCCATTGACATCGCCTGCACCGGATGCACCGTAGCCCATGTTCGCGTTCAACTGATCGTTCACGAACGCGGCATAGGCGTCGGCGGCACCGGCGCTGGCTATGCCCGAGGCACTGCCGAGAAACAGGAATGCAGCACCTTCGTTGGTCCTGTGCTTCAACAGGCGGCGCACACGTCCCATGAATGACGCACCGGTGTCGTAACGACTGGCCCCGACGATGACGTCATCGTAACCGTCACCGTTGACGTCACCCGCACCGGCCACGGAATGGCCCATCCATGCACCTGCACGATCACCTTCGAGGCGGGTGCGGGCTGTCTCCGGGTTGCCGTCGGCGATCCCCGATGCGCTGCCGTAGAACACAAAGGCGGCGCCCTCGTCGGTCTCGCCGTCGTCGTAGCGCCGGGCGCCGACGATCACGTCATCGTAACCGTCGCCGTTGACGTCACCCGCGCCCGCCACCTTGACACCCATCCAGGCTTCCGCCTGATTGCCTTCGAAGCGGGCCTGAGCCGTGGCCGGCGTGGCGTCGGCGATGCCCGACGCGCTGCCCAGGTACACGAACGCCGCGCCCTCGTCGGTTTCTCCGGCATCCAGGGTATGCGCACCGACAATGACGTCGTCGTAGCCGTCGCCGTTAACATCGCCCGCACCGGCCACCGAGTTACCCATCCGGGCACCGGCCTGCCCGCCGGTAAACCGTGTCTGCGCGGTCGCGGGGGTGCCATCTGCGATACCTTGTGCGCTACCCTGGAAAATGAAGGCCGCACCTTCGTCGGTTTCGTCCACATCGAAAAACCAGGCGCCGACGATCACGTCGTCGTAACCGTCGCCGTTGACATCGCCCGCACCGGCCACACTGGCGCCTAGCTCGGCGAGAGCCTGGCCGGGCACGATCCGGGCATGGGCACTGGCGGGAGTGGCACTGGCAATACCCGTCGGCCCGCCGAGGAACACGAAGGCTGCGCCTTCCTCGGTCTCGCCGTCATGATAGCGTGGGGCACCGACGATGACATCGTCATAGCCGTCGCCGTTGACATCGCCGGCGCCGGCCACGCTTTCGCCCAGCTCGGCGGTCGCCTGGTCGGACTCGATCCAGGTATTCGCGGTCGCCGGCGTGGCGTCGGCTATGCCGGTGGCACTGCCGTGGAAAATGAAAGCCGCGCCACCATCGGTCACGCCGGTGTCGTAACGCCAGGCCCCGACAATAACGTCATCGTAGCCGTCACCGTTGACGTCACCCGCACCGGCAACCGCAAAGCCGAACAGGGCGCCCTGCTGGTCGGATTCGAGCCGTGTTGCCGCCGCGTCCGCAAGCAAGGGGTCGATCACGACGGGATAGACGGCGTTGCTGTCGTCGACACGGAGCTGGATACGGCTGGCGGACATCACGGCCAGTTCCACGGGCAGGGCCGTGCCAGCGGCATCGACCGCTTTCGGTCGACCGTAGACAAGCCGCCGGCCCGTCGCCGTCGCGATGCGCACCGAGTCACCGTTTCCGGATGCCTTCGCGCCTTCGAGCGAAAGATCGAGTACGACGGGACCTTCGCCTGCTGCACGTTGGGGCAGCGTGAATCCCTGCTCGAGACCGGCGGGGCTGTTCAGATACCATTCGACCAGGAATCCGTGGTGGATTTCTACACGTGCACCGTTGCTTTTCAGCACACCGGGCGTGACGGGTACGAGTAAATCCGGCCTTCCAGCACGCTGCAGCCGCAGTGCCAGCAGCTGCGGACTGCCGTCGGCTACGCGGTCCACAACCCGGATGCCCGTCGGTTCGAAGTAGGTGCGGAACGCCTGGCGCCGACTGGGCGCCTGCAGTCCCGTTGCATTTTCGCTGGCACGATACTCGCGCAGTGTGATCCAGCGCTGCGCGGCCGCGAGCCAGCTCGCTCCGTTATCCAGCCAGCCGGCAGCAAATCGGTCGTCCTGATTTGACCTGGCACCGGTGACTTCTATACCACTGGCGTGGACATCGTTCGCAGCCTGGCTGAATGCCGGCTTAGCCAGCTGGATCAGCAGGAACACGGCGAACGTGATGCCCGACTGCAACACAGGTGTCGTTCGCCGCGCGCATACGCGGAACGTTCGACTGCCCGCGATACTCGAACTGTGCGGTTCAGTGGATTGTTTCGACGCAGGTTTTGCGGAGCCTTTCCATCGTGAATCCATCGGATCCCCCGGCAGGAAACGATTCATACAACGGTTACGGGATGAAGGACTACTTTAATGCAGCGGTCCTGCAAATGAAACGTGCCATAAATCGATCCATCTGCAGTGCGTCGTAAACCGGCTGCAACAAGACGCTGTTAGTATATTTGAAGTAAGTAGCTGAATAGGTAAAGCTTCTGAATGGAAAACAGCTATCTGAGCGAAGTGGTGGCGGATGAAGATCCCATGCAGGCCCTGTTTGGCCACTCGATCACCTACCGTATAGCCATAGCCCACACGCCGGGGTCGCGGCCAAAGCGAAAGTCTAGCGTTTGGTTATCTATGTCCGTCGGGCGCAGTTATTAAATCAGTCACTTAGGAATGTCAGAATTGCTTGGCGCCAGCAAACCGTGTCCGAGCGGCCCCCTGGATGCATGCCTGGTCACTGAAGGACAAGTAGACGTTGACCTGGTCATTCGACTGACCAGACGACAAGCGGAGGGCGCCGAAAACTCCCAAGGAACACTGAGTTCGGGCAATCCCTGTTGCGGAAAGCCGGGGTGGACCCCGACGGTCGGGCAGGTAAGCTGAATATACAAGTGTCTTCTGCGAAGCTGGCGAAGGGGAGGAGAAACGCAGAAGACGAGGCGCAAGCTATGTAATCATTCATCTTGTGGTGTATCTTTAACACTCGAGATAGCAAGTGTGACTATTACCAAGAACAGTATGCTATGGGGGATATCAATCATGCCGCGCACACCCGGACCGTTCGCTACGCTTTGCTTCTGCCTCCTTGTATTGATCACCGCTTCCGCATCGGCGGCGAATGTTGTGCCTAACGAAGTCCAGATGCCCGGCACCCAGCCCACTGAGGTCACCAACTTCGCATCGCCGGACACCTGTGCCGGTTGTCATGCCGGCTACAATACGCTTGCACCCGATAACGAGCCGGTAACCGGGTGGCGCGGCGCCGCCATGGGTAATGCCGCCCGTGACCCGGTCTTCTGGTCCACTCTGGCCGTCGTCGAGCAGGACTTCGACGGCGCGGGCGATTTATGCCTGCGCTGCCACAGCCTGGGCGGCTGGTACGGCGGCCGCTCCACGCCGACTGACGGTTCCGGTCTGGCGGCCTCCGATGTTGACGGCGTCGACTGCAACACCTGCCATACCATAACCAACACGGATAACTCGGAGCATCTGGGCGCGATGAATTCACCGTTCATTGCCAATTGCTCGGACGACCCGCTCGCGCCCCTCGGTACCTGCCAGTCGGCTGGCGAGGGTTACTACGGTAGCGGCATGCTTTCCCTGTGGCCAGGTAACGAGAAACTTGGCCCCTACAGCCAGACCGTGGCCCAGCATTCTTACCTGCCGTCGGCGTTCCACCGCAGTGTGGACTTCTGCGGCTCCTGCCACGACGTTTCCAATCCGGTGGTGGGCGACCTGGCGCCGAACCACGGCGCCCAGGCAGGCGCACCGGCGGTGGTCGCGGAGGGCACACTGAATGCACCGACTGATCCTTCCCCCAACCCGGCCAAGGCCGCGTTCAACAACCCGCCCTATGCCTACGGCATTGTCGAACGCACCTTCAGCGAATACAAGTCCGGCGCCTTTCCAACGACACCGGTCTCCAGCTTCAACACCCTGCCCGCAGACCTCCAGCTCGCCGGTGGCTCGCTGGAAGTGACCTACCAGGCTGCGCTTCAGGCCGGAAAGGGCGGTGACTATGAAGACGGCACGACGCGCTTCTTCAGCTGCCAGAGCTGTCATATGAGACCCGTCGTGGACAAAGGCTGTAACAG
>JAJDOI010000212.1 GCA_022340245.1 Thiogranum sp. | reverse complement strand
GCACGGTGGCGTGCTCCAGGTCGAGCGCCGCCCGCTCGCGCGCGGCCAGCGCGGCACGATAGCGGGGATGCGCTTCGACCGGCAGGGTGACGTCGCCACCGAGTTGCGCCTGGATCCGGGCCATCTGCTCGCGGCTGACTTCGCTGCTTTGCCTGGCCTGCTCCAGGGTATGACGCGCCTGGTCGAGCGCCGCCTGGGAGGTGAGCTCGCGCTTGTCCAGACCCACCTGCCGTTGCAGTTCACGCCGGGCATAGTCGCGATTGCCTTGCGCCAGTTGCAATTGCTCCCGGGCCTGGCGGTACTGCGCCTTGAGGGCCAACAGGTCCGCGCGCACGCTGTCGAGTTGGGCGTCGGCTCGTTGCAGCGCTATCCGGAACGGCGCCGGATCGATCTCGAACAGCACCTGGCCCTTGCTCACCTGCTGGTTCGCGGCTACCGCCACCTCGATGATGGCCCCCTCGACTTGCGCGCTGACGGCGACTTTGTCGGCTTTCACATAGGCGTTGTCGGTGCTCACGTAGCGGCCGCTGGTGAAATAGAAGAAACCGGCGATGGCAAGCACCAGCAGCGGCCCGCTCCACAGCAGTGCCCGCCGAATGCGACGCCGCGGCTGATCCACTGCGGCCGTGCCTGTTTCGGGTTGCAGACTGTCGACACCCGCCTGTGCCAGAGGTTGTCGGGTGGTCTCGGTCGGATGAATCTTGTTAGTCATGGACATCCTGCCCGGCTTCGCGGCTGCGTTCGGCGGTCAGCAGATTGCTTTTTATCGCGCACAGCAGATCGATCAATTCCCGGCGCGTGGCATGGTTCATTCCCGAAGTGGCTTCGGCACGGATTTCGGTCCCCGCCGCTTCCAGTTCGGCGAGCAGGGGCTGCGCCTGTTCGGTGAGATAGAGACGGAAACTGCGGCGATCCGCCGGATCCTGGCGGCGCTCGATCCAGCCCGATTGCTGCAGCTTGTCCAGCAGCCGGGTCAGCGTGATCGGTTGGATCTCGAGGATCTCCGCCAGTGCGGCCTGGTTCATGCCCTCGCAGCGGGACAGGTGCACCAGCGCGCGCCACTGGGCCTGGGTGAGGCCAAGAGACCGCACCCGGCGGTCGAAACGGCGGCGCATGAGGCGCGCGACCTCGTGCACCAGGAAGCCCAGATTGCGTGTTGGGTCGTGGTTCGCCATCGCCCGTCCTGGAAATATAGTAAGCTATACGTATTATATATTTCGCGTATTATTATGCAAGCCCGGGTCCGGGCGACGGCGCGCTGCTTTGGGCGATGTTGGCGTCGTACCCAGTGGCCGCACAGAGTGTGGGCCGTCCTGCGGGTACTCGGATATTGGCAGGAGCTACCGGGCCCGTAAATTCTGCAATTTTCTGAACAGCGTGCGTTTACTGATGCCGAGTTTGTCTGCGAGGCTGTCGCGATCACCCTGGAATTTCGACGCGACCTGTGCGAGGTATCGTCGTTCTATTTCCTCAAGGGGGAGAATTTCCCCGGGGTACGGGCGCTGTCTGTCAACAGCGGCCGTTTCGGGGTCGGAGACTTCAGCAGGCAGGTGTTCCGGCAAGATGACTTCGTCATCAGCCAGCAGTATGGCCCGCTCGAGGATATTACGCAGCTCGCGGATATTGCCGGGGAACGCATAGCTCTGCAGGCACGCGAGCGCCGCCGGGGCGACGCGGTATGTATGCTCCGGCGCCAGTCGTGACAACAGCGATGCGATCAGCAGCGGCAGATCGTCGCTTCTCTCCCGTAACGCCGGCAGCGCAATCGGGAAGGCGCTGATGCGGTAGAACAGGTCGCGACGGAAGCTGCCTTCGGCAACCATGACCCGGAGGTCGCGGTGGGTCGCGGTAACAAGCCTGAAGTCAGCTTGCTTGGGGTCGGTGCCGCCGACCGGGCGATAGGTGCCGGTCTCCAGCAGGCGCAGCAATTTCACCTGCAGGCCCAACGGCACATCGCCGATTTCATCGAGAAACAGTGTGCCGCCTTCAGCAGCTTCCACCAGGCCGATCTTCCTGGCATGGGCGCCCGTGAATGCGCCGCGTTCGTGGCCGAATAACTCGCTTTCGAACAACGATTCAGAGAGCCCCGAACACTCAACCACCACAAACGGCTTGTCGCTGCGCGGACTGTTGTCGTGTATCGCACGCGCTACCAGCTCCTTGCCCGTTCCGGAATCCCCCTGCAGCAACACGGCTGTTTCGGCGGGCGCAACGCGGTTGACGAGTTCCAGCATCCGGGTGAAGGCGCGCGAACGGCCGACCATGCTGTAGGCATCGGCGCGGCTGCTGGCTGTTTTCATCTGACGCATGATTTCGATGACATAGCTGATCTCGCCTTGCTCATCTCTGATCGGGTGCGTTTCAACGTCAACGTGTTCCTCGCCGCGCGGCGTATGATGCAGGTGCAGTACCCGCTGCCGGCGGCCCGACCTCAGGCAGTCGGCCAGCGGGCAGCTTTCGCCCGCGCGGTCGCAGGGTACCGCGTAGTGGTGGGAGACCTCGTAGCAGCGCCGGTCGTGCAGTGGGCTGCCGTCGCCATAGATATCCCGGTAGGCCTGGTTGGCAGCCAGAATCCGGTAATCCGGCGTGATGGCGACCGCCGGCGCGCCAATCACGTCCAGCACCGCCGTGATTTCGGTCTGCGCGCGTTCGCCGAAACGGATGAAAGTGGTCATGGTTAGATTACTGAAGCGCCAAATGCGACGTCTTACCTTAGCACACGGATGTCATAAATGGCACTATTCTGAGTGCCGGGCGTTGGGTTTCGACTATCTTCCGGCCCAGGGTAGGCATGAAAACAGTAATATAAACAGTTGTATGATACAATTTTCTGGTGCTCTGAACCGTCCTGGCACAGCCCTTGCTCCAGTAACAGCATTTGATGCCGTCAAAGGCGGTCGCGGCGAGGTGGTCACGGTGATATTCCGGCAGTTCTGCACACCCGACCGGGATATCAGCTACTTGCTGGCCGATCCGGTTAGCCGGTACGCCGCCGTGCTGGATCCGGCAATCGGGGCCGAGAGCGACTATCTTGAGACAGTGCGTCGCCTCGATCTGCGGCTGATCTATGTCGTCGAGACACACCTGCATGAGTCCCACCTGAGCGCGGCGCCGGCGCTACGCGCGGAAACCGGCGCGCGGCTCGTCACGCACAGCAGTGTCGATGTCGACTGCGTGGATATGCACGTCGACGACGGTGACCGGCTGTATGTGGGAGAGGAGCTCCTCAGTGTCGTGGCGACCCCCGGGCATAGTAGCTGCTCGTTGAGTTATTTGTGGCGGGACCGGGTGTTTACCGGGCACACGCTGCTGGCGGGTGAAACCGGCTCCTGCCGTCGTTCTGACGCCGACGCAGGGCGGTTGTTCGACAGTGTGCGCGAACGGTTGTTCGCGCTGCCCGACGAAACCCTGGTTTATCCCGGGCGCGTGACAGACCGGCGGCGCATAAGCAGTATCGGCCAGGAAAAAGCGGCGAATAACGACTTGCAGCCGCAGATCAGCCGCGAGCAGTTCGCGAAGCGAAAGCAGTTGCAAGCCATGCACAGCGGACCCTGGCAGGCAGGCTGGCCAGCTAACCAGCGCTGCAATCGCCCTGACTGAAGTAAACACAGTTCGCATGAACAGGAGAGCAAGCGTATGAAGACGAACATTTCCCCGCTACTGATGGCAGCGGCGCTGAGTGCCGGCAGTGTGGTGTCCGTTACCTTTGCGGCATCTCCCGGCGATGCCGCCGATGTGCAGGCGCGCGTGGATGCCGCAAAAGCGACTTCGGGGGCCTTCCTGCAACAGCTGGGTTCGACCATGAAGCGCGAAATGCAGGCTGGCGGGCCGGCTGCGGCCATGAAAGTATGCCGCGAAGTCGCACCGCGCGCTGCCAATGAGTTCTCACTGGAGAAGGGCTGGAAGGTCACCCGTGTCGGTACGCGCGTGCGTAACCCGATGCTGGGCACACCGGACGCCTGGGAGCAGCGGGTACTGCTGGAGTTTGAACAGCGCGCTGCGCAGGGTGAAAAATTCGACGACATGACGCAGGTCGAAGTCGTCGAGGAGCCGTCCGGTAAGTCGCTGCGTTTCATGAAGGCTATCGGCGTCGCCCCGCAGTGCGTTGTCTGTCATGGCGGTGCCGACCAGATCCCCGACTCGGTGCGTGCCGAGCTGGATGCCATGTACCCCCACGACCGCGCCGTGAATTACCGGCCCGGCGATCTGCGGGGCGCGGTCAGCATCAAACAGCCGCTTGACGACTGACTGGTTCAGCGACCAATGGTATTGGTGATCCGATATGAAACGAAAAACCTACAAGTCCGTGATTGCGGGACTGTCGGCCGAGGTCGAAGAGATGTTTCCCTGGGACCTTCTGGACGCTCTTCACGCCGGACAGTCCCCCTTTTTGCTGGATATTCGTTGTCCCGATGAATTCGCAGCGGCACATATCCCGGGTTCCATCAATGTGCCGCGGGGTATCCTGGAAATCTCAGTCGATTACGGTTACGAAGAAACCGTTCCGGGGCTGGTCGCGGCACGTGGCCGTCGCGTCGTTGTGATCTGTCGCTCCGGCAACCACAGTATCCTCGCGGCCCGCACCCTGAAGCTGATGGGCTATAACAACGTGGTGTCCTTGCAAACCGGGCTGCGTGGCTGGAATGATTACGAGCA